>JBFZEL010000423.1:0-6249 GCA_041306925.1 Lysobacterales bacterium | reverse complement strand
TGGTTGCTCGATATCGATCTGCGCCTGGATTCCCTGCACGGCGAGCCTAAATTTGCGGCCATCAGGCAGCAGATCGAAAAGGATATCGTCCAGGCGCGGACCAAAGTGGAATCAACCACTTTGGCGGTGCGCTCAAGCGCCACTCCCCTCGATTCAAACGCCGGCAAAACGGGCAGCATCGCCTATCCAGCGACGAATTAATTTAGCTGCCTGGTCAGGGTGTTGTTTTAAAAGTTTATCGGCCACCGCGGGGATGACTTTCAGCAGTCCCGCATCACGCGCCAGGTCGGCCACCCTGAACATCAGCATGCCGGTCTGGCGGGTTCCCAGGACCTCGCCCGGGCCCCGCAACTCAAGGTCTTTTTCGGCGATCTGAAAGCCATCTGCGGTCTGCCGCATGATCTCCATGCGTTGCTTGGCGAGATCGCCCAGCGGTGGGTTGTACATCAGCACGCAACTCGACTGTGCCGCGCCGCGTCCGACCCGTCCACGCAGTTGATGCAACTGGGCCAGGCCAAGCCGCTCGGCATTTTCGATGATCATCAACGAGGCATTGGGTACATCCACACCGACCTCGATAACGGTGGTGGCAACCAGCAAATGGAGTTCTCCACGCTTGAACTTATCCATGATCTGTTGTTTTTCAGGCGGTTTCAGGCGCCCGTGGATCAGGCCGATATTGAGACCGCGAAGGTCACTCTGCAGGCGCCGGGCGACATCCTCGGCCGCCTGGGCTTCGATGAGATCGGATTCCTCGATCAGGGTGCATACCCAGTAGGCCTGCTGCTGACCTTCGCAGGCGTTGGCAACGCGCTGAATGATTTCACCGCGGCGCTCGTTGGACATGACCACCGTGGTGACCGGTTTGCGGCCCGGGGGTAGTTCATCGATGACGGAGACGTCCATGCCGGCGTAGGCGGTCATGGCCAGGGTGCGGGGGATTGGGGTCGCTGTCATGATTAACTGGTGAGCCTGCTGACCAAGGCCGCCACCTTTTTCCAGCAGGCTCATACGCTGGCCGACGCCGAAACGGTGTTGCTCGTCGACGATGACCAGCCCGAGCCGCTCGAATTCAACACCCTTCTGCATCAATGCGTGCGTGCCGATGACCAGTTCCGCCCCGGCGCTGATCCGCTGCAGGGCCTGGCTGCGTTTTTTTCCCAGGACCTTGCCGCTCAACCAGACGGGTTTGATCCCCAGCGGCTCGAGCCATGCGCTGAAAACCCTGTAGTGTTGTTCTGCGAGTAATTCGGTTGGTGCGGTGATGGCCGTCTGATAACGATTGTCTGCTGTCCTCAGGGCGGCCAGCGCGGCGATAACGGTTTTGCCAGACCCGACATCACCGTGCAACAGCCGTAACATTGGTCTGTCCTGTTCGAGGTCCGCATGGATTTCCATGGCGACCCGCTGCTGGGCCCCCGTTAATGTAAACGGCAGATTTTGCATAAATGCAATTTCAGCTGCTCCCCGGGCGTGCATGGCGGGCGCCTTTCGCAGCCGTTGCAGACGGTGCAGCTTTTGCATGCTCAGGTTGTGGGCCAGCAATTCTTCGAGGGCGAGGCGTTTTTGCGTGGGGTGGTCGCGCTGGACCAGGGCGCTGATGTCGGCATCGGGTGGAGGCCGGTGTATATAATCCAGCGCCTCGGATAAAGGCATGAGCCTGAGTTTGTCCAACAAGCCACCGGGTAGCAGTTCCTCGAGTTCCAGCTTGCCGTCACGCATCAACGCCAGCGCCTGGTCGGTCATCCTGATCCAGATTTTCTGACCCACGCCCTCCGCGCCGGGATACACCGGGGTCAACCGGTCGGCGACCGGTTCAGCGTGTTGTCCGCCGAGACGCTGGTAGGCCGGGTGGATCATTTCCAGGCCCTGGTAACCGGCCCTGACTTCGCCGAAACAACGTAAATGTGTACCAACCGAAAGCTGTTGCTTCTGGTAGAAGTAAAAGTGAAAGAACCGCAACGTGATACGTCCGGTTCCATCGGACAGCACCACCACCAGCATCGGGCGGCGTCCGCGTACCATCGCGGAGTGTTCAACCTTGCCTTCGATCAGAACACGCTGGCCTGGCAGGCAGCTGCCGAGCGGGCATATCCGGGTCCGGTCTTCATACCGGATCGGCAGG
Source organism: Lysobacterales bacterium (assembly GCA_041306925.1). Lineage (GTDB taxonomy): Bacteria > Pseudomonadota > Gammaproteobacteria > Xanthomonadales > SZUA-36 > SZUA-36. The sequence continues at coordinate 4,124 of JBFZEL010000423.1, read as the reverse complement.
TGGAACAGCAAATCCGTCACCTGGCTGATGCCAAGCGCGTTTAGTTTTTCTAAAAGTTTCGGCCCTACGCCTTGCAGCTCCGTCAATGCCATGGACCGGGTGGGTATCACCTCCGGAACTGCCGCAAGCCGTCAGGGGATGGCCAGAATGGCATCCATTTCGACGTTAACACCCTTTGGCAGTGCCGCTACCTGGACGGCGGCGCGGGCCGGATAGGGCGCGCTGAAATATTGCCCCATGATGGTGTTGACCTGCGGGAAATCACCCATGTCGGTTAAAAATACCGTCAGCTTGACGATATCGTCGAGCGCTCCGCCGGCCGCAGTACAGACCGCCGCGAGGTTATCGAAAACCCGCCTGATCTGGTTTTCAATACCACCGCTGACGACTGTCATGCTCACAGGGTCAAGCGGAATCTGTCCGGAAAGGAAAACCAGGCCCTGGTGTCTGACAGCCTGTGAGTAGGTGCCGATGGCCTGGGGCGCCTTGTCGGTACTGATAATATTTTTGCTCATGCTATTTGCTCCTGCCCTGCCTGTGACCTAGGCGTTGATTCGGCTCACACGGATCACGTTGCGATTGCGTCGCAGGCGTCGCATGACGTTCGCCATGTGGTCACGGTCTTTTACGCTGATGATGAAAAGCAGCTTGGCCAATTCGCGATTGGATTCAGGCTGCTCGATTTTCTCGATATTGCTGCCGGCCTCGCTGATGCTGCTGGAAATATTCGCCAGCACTCCTGGAATGTTCTTGGCCAGGATATGCAGGGCCACCTCGTACATGCCGCGGTGTATGGGGGCCCAGGTCACATCGATGCAGTGGTCCGGATGTTTGCGGAACTCCCTGACGTTGCGGCAGTTGACACGATGCACGACCACGCCCTTGCCGGCGGACAGGAATCCCATGATATTGTCACCCGGCACCGGCCGGCAGCAGGCGGCAAACGTTACCGCGCTGCCTTCGGAGCCAGCGATCGAAAGCGCTTCGGTAGGTTCGCCGGAGGCGAGCGTGTTACTGACTTCAGGCGCCAACTTGGCGGCCACCACGCTGGACAACAGGTTGCCGAGGGCCAGTTCGGTCATCAGGTCCTCCTGGCGTTCAAACCTGTTGTCCTTCAGGTACTGATCCATGCGTTTGGCAGGTACGGCATCGAGGTCCGAGCCACGCGCATTCAGCGCGGTTTCCAGCAGACGCAGGCCGAGCGCCACGGTGTCAGCCTGTTCGAGGCTTTTGATATAGTGACGGATGGCCGTGCGGGCCCGCGCCGTGTTGACAAAATCAAGCCACTCGGGAAAAGGGTGGGCATTTTCGTCAGTAATCACCTTGATGGTCTGCCCGTTTTCCAGCCGGGTCGACAACGGTACTTCAACCTTGTCGACCTGTATGCTGCGGGTGTGGTTGCCGACCCCGGTGTGGATGGCATAGGCGAAATCGAGGGCCGTTGCGCCGCGTTGCAGGTCAATGATCTTGCCCTTGGGCGTGAACACGAAAATCTGGTCGGGGAAGAGGTCCGACTTTGCGCCGTCCAGAAACTCCATCGAGTCGGTGCTGTTCCTTTGCACTTCAACCAGTTGCATCAACCATTCGCGTGCACGCACCTGGGCGGTGCCCGCAGAGGTTTCGCCGGATTTGTATTGCCAGTGGGCGGCCGCGCCCGCCTCTGCCAGGACATCCATCTCGCGTGTGCGGATCTGGATTTCAACGGGGAGGTTGAACGGGCTGTTGAGTATGGTGTGCAGGGACTGGTAACCATTGGCTTTTGGCAGCGCAATGTAATCCTTGAACCGCCCCGGCTTGGGGCGGTAAAGTGCGTGCACCGCACCGAGCGCAAGATAGCAGTGCTGCTCGGAGTGCGTGATGATGCGGAAGCCGTAAACATCGTTCACCTCCGAAAAAGAAAGGTCCTTGGCCTGCATTTTCCGGTAGATGCTGTACGGGGTCTTTTCCCTGCCTTTGATATCGCACGGAATGCCGGCCTCGTTCATCTTCCGTTTCAGCGCTTTGTGGATGTCTGCGATGATCTCACTGCGGTCACCGGTCACCGTTCTGATATGCTCGGCGATGGTGCGATGCCGCCACGGGTAAAGGTTGGCGAAGCCCAGGTCCTGCAGTTCCGATTTGATGCTGTGCATACCAAGCCGGTCGGCAATGGGTGCATATATGTCCAGCGTTTCGCGCGCAATCCTGCGGCGTGCTTGCGTGTCCATCGAGCCCATGGTGCGCATGTTGTGCATCCTGTCCGCCAGCTTGATAAAAATGACCCGCAGGTCCTTCGACATGGCCAGCATCAGCTTGCGGAAGCTTTCCGCATCCGCCTCGTGACGGGTGCGGAACTTCATTTTGTCGAGCTTTGTCACGCCCTCCACGAGGTCGGCGATTTCTTCGCCAAACCGCGATTCAATTTCCTGACGGGTCAGGACCGTGTCTTCGATGGTGTCGTGCAGGATGGCAGCGGCTACGCTGCCGTAATCCATGCGCATATTGGCGAGGATACGCGCCACGGCGACGGGGTGGAGTATGTAGGGCTCGCCGGTTTTGCGCGTCTGGCCCTGGTGGGCATAAGCGCCGGTTTCAAAAGCGCGGAGAATGATGGCGACCTTTTCCGGTTCCAGGTATGTATTGAGAAGGTCCCTTAGATCAAGAACCGGCTCCGGTAAGTTCGTAAGGGTCGCCAGCATTATGGAGTTCCGTTAGCGGTCGAAATCGTCCTCCATGGGACGCATTTCGAATACTTCGGCGGCTTCGATCCTGGCTTGCAGCATATCCACGCGTTCCAGGTCGATAAGGCCTGCGGCGATTTCGCGTAGTGCGATCACCGTGGGTTTATCGTTCTGTTCAGGGACCAGCGGCTCGGCGCCGTGGCCAATCTGGCGGGCGCGCTTGGTCGCTGTCAGAACCAGTTCAAAGCGGTTGTCGATGTTCTCAAGGCAGTCTTCTACGGTAATTCGTGCCATTCTAAATCCTGTATGTGTGTAAAACGGAACCGGGAATTTTATCTTCTTCCGAGCCGCTGTGCCAGAAGTTGGTGTTTTTTATTTACCTTGTGTGGCCGATGAGCGCGGTGATCATTGACGATTGCGCTCAGCTCTTCAAGTGCCGATTCAAAGTTGTCATTGACGACCAGGTGATCAAATTCGGCCCAGTGGGATATTTCCGCCCGCGCGTCCCGCATCCTGCGTTGTATCACTGCCTCGCTATCCTGCCCGCGGCCGGTCAGTCTTTTGCGTAGTGTTTCGAGTGATGGGGGAATGATAAAAATGCGGCAACAATCCGGAAAAGCGGCCCGCACCTGGCGCGCCCCCTGCCAATCGATTTCAAGTATCACATCAAAGCCCTGCCCAAGCTGCTGCGCCACGGTGTTCCGGTTGGTCCCGTAATAATGGTCAAACACCCGTGCGTGTTCCATGAAATCACCGTTGTTGGCCATCTGATCAAACTCCGCCTCTGCAACAAAATGATAATGCTGGGCATTTATTTCACCGGGCCTGGCAGGACGGGTGGTGTGAGAAACGGACAGCACCAGGCGGGCGTCCTGTCTGAGCAAGGCGTTTACCAGGCTGGTTTTGCCTGCGCCGGAGGGTGCAGCAATGATAAACAGGTTGCCGTCGCCGGTTTTGCTACTCGACATTTTGTACCTGTTCGCGCATTTGCTCCACCAGGACTTTCAGATCCACTGCGGCTTGCGTCGTGCGTTGATCGATCGATTTTGAACTGAGCGTATTGGATTCGCGGTTGAACTCCTGCATCAGGAAATCCAGTCGGCGGCCAACCGGTTCCTTGAGGTCCAGCACCCGGTAAACTTCTTCGACATGCGCATCCAGCCTGTCCAGTTCTTCATCGACGTCAATTTTTTGGGCGAGCATGACGACTTCCTGTTCGATCCGTCCCGGATCGAGGGACTGGGACAAATCGGCCAGCCGTTCGAGCATTTTCTGTTTCAGGCCTATGCGAATTTCCGGTAACCACTGCCTGACCCTGGACGTCAACGTCGCAACACCCGCAAGGCGCTCGCGGATCGCGTTTGCCATCTGTTCGCCTTCGCGGCTACGGCTCGCCTGCAGTTCCTGCGCCGTCTGGGTCAACAGCGCCATCGCGGCTTCCTGCAAGGGCGCCGGGTCCGGTCG
>JBFZEL010000422.1:0-3765 GCA_041306925.1 Lysobacterales bacterium | reverse complement strand
TGGGAATACCACGGCTACGATTGGGTCTCCCGCCGGCCGACCACCGCCTGATGTGACAATCGCAGGGTAACGCCGGGGAGGTTTGACAAGCAGGATGGGCCTTGTTCATTATCCCGACCACCGTTGCCAGGACGCGACCGGCATCAGATAGGCAAGTTTTGGCGGGCGTGGCCGGCGGCATCGCCACCGCGGCAGCAAGGGCAGGAGTGAGGACTTGCTCGAAAGGGCTCGGGTGCATGCCCGAAGAAGTGCTCGGCAGCGGTCGTACCGTTGGCGCGGCGGACATGGCAATTATGGACGGCCGTGAGCGCCCCCGTTGCAACAGCGCCGCCCGGCGGCGAGATGTTTGCTATGCCTGTCCGCTCTCCACACGCGTCCGCGCCGGTCTCGACAGTTCGTGGGCGTATACGGCGGGAATTGCTGTCCTTCCTATCCTCCTAAGGAAAGGCCGTTTATACTGCTTAGCCGCAACCCTGACTCGCTCCTCCCGACTGCGCCTTCATGCCACCTCTGCTAACCGTTGCCATCCCCACCTATCGCGGTGCTGCGACCCTCGCCGCGGCGATCGAGTCAGTGCTGGGGCAGACGCGTGGCGACTTCGAACTGCTCGTGGTGGATGACGGCTCCCCGGACGACACGGAGGCCGTCGTCGCACGGTATGATGATTTGCGGCTGACTTACCAGCGCAACGCCGAGAATCTCGGTCCCGAGGGCAACTGGAATCGCTGCCTCGAACTTGCCCGCGGGCGTTACTTCAAGTTGCTCCCGCATGACGACGTCCTGCGGGCGGACTGCCTGGCCCGGCAGGTGGCGGTGCTTGAGGCAGACCCGCGGGAAGAACTGGCGCTGGTGTTCAGCGCCCGCGAGGTTCTGGGGCCAGACGGCCAGGTATGTATGCGCCGCGGGTATCCGGGTAGCAAAGGGGGGCGTTTGCGCGCTGCCGATGTTGCCGGGCGCTGTGTGCGCCATGGCACCAACCTGATCGGCGAGCCCGGAGCGGTGCTGTTCCGGCGTACTCTGGCAGAACGGGTCGGTGTTTTCGATGCCACTAACCCTTACGTGATCGACCTCGACTACTGGTTTAGGCTGCTGGTGCATGGTGATGCCTGGTATGACGCAGAGCCATTGGCGGGATTCCGCGTCAGCCGCGACTCCTGGAGCTTCGCCATCGGCAACCGGCAGAGTGCGGACTTTACGGGTATGGTGCGGCGGCTGCGCTCGGTCGGGGTAATCCGACCACACGCGATCGACCGACTTCCCGGCGCCGTGACCCCGACCCTGAACAACCTCGCCCGTATTGCTTTCTATCGGATGCTGCTGCGATGACCTGTACCGACGCGCACCATTCCCGACCCTTCGACGAGGCCTACGCCGCGGAGCAGATGCGCCGCAGCCGTCACCCCTTCCGCTGGTTTATCAAAGGGTTTTACCTTCGCAACATGCTGCGTTACCTGGCCGGCCCAACCATCGATTTCGGTTGCGGTGCCGGGCAGTTGCTGGCGCGGCTACCAACGGGGTCGGTGGGCATAGAGGTGAATCCGGTGCTGGTGCAACGCCTTGTTGGGCATGGGTTTCAGGTCTTTCCGGCGCAGGGTGATGATCATGATTTCGAGCTTGCCGACCTGCCTGCCGGGCGTTTCGAGTCGCTGGTGATCGCTCATGTGCTCGAACATCTGGATGATCCGGCGCGGGCGCTGGTCGCAACTGTTGCGGGCGTGCGTGCGGCTCGGTGTCACGCGGGTGCTGGTGGTGCTGCCGGGGCACAAAGGGTTTCGCTCGGACACAACCCACCGGACCTTCATCGACCGGGCATGGCTGGCGGCGCATCCGTTACCTCCCAATCTCGGCTTTGTCATGAGCACCGTCAGCGATTTTCCCGGGCCTCGCTGGCTCAGGCCTTGGTTCACCTTCCAGGAGCTTCTCGTCACCTTCGATCGTTCGGGCGGACCTGTGGTATGACATGCGCGGCCTGAGCGATCTCTGGCACCGGACCCGGTCGCTGCGTTACCTGGTGGTGGGGGCCGGCAATACCGCGTTCGCCTATTTGGTGTATGCGCTCGGTTTGGTGTTCGGCCTGCCGGTACCGGTTGCCAGCCTCGTGTCGCTGCTGTGCGGCATCATCGTCAGCTTCGCAACCCAGGGCAGTCTAGTGTTTGGCCATCTGTCGCCGCTGGCATTTGTGCGTTTTGTGCTCAACTGGTTAGTGATGTACCTGATTTACGTCGGCCTAGTGCTCGGCCTGATGGCATTCGAGATCAACCCATATCTGGGCGGTCTCGCCGCACTTGTGGTGACCACCACCATCTCTTTCATCACGCTGAAGCGGCTCGTGTTCCGACTGCCGGGGCGTGACGATGCAGCCAACGAGTCTCCAGTGGTAGCATCGCCTCGGGCTACGCCGCCTGTGCGTGCGGAACCCCGCTGATGGCTCTCGCTACACATTGGTCGATCAAACGCTTATCCAATCTTGGCAGGACCAGCCCGTGACTGTGCCTCGAACCACATCGCTTAGGATCGCCATTGTCGTCCCCTGCTACAACGAGCAGGAGGTGCTGACCGAGACCAACTCCCGTCTACTCGCCCAACTGGACGCGATGCACACGTCAGGGTTGATCGGCGCCGATAGCGGCATCTGGTATGTGGACGATGGTAGCCGGGACGACACCTGGCCGCTGATCGTGCAACTGGCCGCTGCGGACCGGCATGTGCACGGGCTCAAGCTATCGCGTAATCGGGGTCATCAAGCTGCCTTGTTGGCCGGTTTATTGCTTGCCGAGGGGGATGCGCTCGTCAGCATGGACGCGGACCTGCAGGATGACCCGGTGGTGGTTGCGGACATGGTACGCGAACACCTGAACGGCGCCGAGGTGGTCTACGGGGTACGTGACTCCCGAGCCACCGACAGCGCGTTCAAACGCTGGACGGCTTTGGTCTACTATGACCTGATGCGGCGGCTAGGCGTGGACCTGGTACGCAACCACGCGGACTTCCGCCTGCTCGGGCGCCGCGCAGTAGAGGCGCTGCGTCAGTTCGGCGAGGTTAATTTATTTCTGCGCGGTATCATCCCGCTGATCGGCTATCGCTCGGCTATCGTCAAGTACGACCGTCACAGGCGCTTTGCAGGTCTTTCAAAGTATCCCCTGCGACGGATGCTGAGCCTTGCAGCGGAGGGGATCACCTCCTTCAGCGTGGCGCCGCTGCGGATGATCACCGCGTTAGGCTTCGTTGTTTCGCTGTTCAGCCTCCTGATGATCCTAAACATACTCTACGGCACGCTAGTGACGGGTACGGCGGTTCCCGGCTGGGCGTCGTCAGTGGTGCCCATCTATTTCCTTGGGGGCATACAACTCCTGGCTATCGGGATTCTCGGGGAGTACATTGCCAAGATCTATCTGGAGACAAAGGCACGGCCGCGGTTTTTAATCGATCAGACCACGCCACCAGCGTCCACGAATGGGCAATCAGATGATACCCCCCCCATGTGACGCAGTTACACTGTATGGTCCTGCACCGACCCGCGGATCAGGAAGAAGGCGTTCTGCTGCTTTCCACGCATCGCCGGTGGACCACTGCGGACATACCCCGCAACTGGGGGTGCACGCGGTGGGATGATGTTTGGGTAGTTCGGGTTCCTCCGCTCCGAGTGACAGGGTCATGTGCCATCCATCACCACTTTGGCCCATGGTTGGCAGGGGGCTTCAATGAATGGTTGGGGCGACTATGCCTTGTGGGGGGGTCAGCTAACCCATGATCGAACAGACCCTT
>JBFZEL010000421.1:0-4380 GCA_041306925.1 Lysobacterales bacterium | reverse complement strand
GGCCGTATTCGGCCCAGGCAACGCGGGCGATATCGGCGGTGGGCAGGATCGTCAACTGCCGTTCGACCTCGGCCATGGTGTCCCTTGCGAGGGTCTCGCTGTTGGTCAAAAGTACCGCGGGTGAATTGGTGCCGTGCTCCGCCTGGCCGAGCAGGTCTGCCGCGCACAACTCGCCATCGACCGTTTCGTCGGCGATCACCAGGGTCTCGGTAGGACCGGCAAACAGGTCAATGCCGACACGTCCGAACAACTGACGCTTGGCCTCCGCCACGTAGGCATTGCCGGGGCCGACGATCATATCGACAGCCTTGATGCTCTCGGTGCCGAGCGCCATCGCCGCAACCGCCTGGACCCCCCCGAAACAGTAGATTTCATCCGCCCCGGCCATATCCATGGCAACAACGATGGCAGGCGCAGGTTGGCCATTGAATGGCGGCGCCGCTGCAATCACGCGCTCAACACCGGCGACCTTTGCCGTGAGAATGCTCATATGGGCAGATGCGAGCAGAGGGTACTTGCCGCCGGGTACATAGCAACCGACGCTGTTGACCGGGATGTGCTTGTGACCCAGTGTTACACCGGGCAGGGTCTCCACCTCGACATCAAGCATCGAATCTTTTTGGATCCGGGCAAAGTTGCGGATTTGCGTCTGGGCCCAGCGTATATCATTTTGCGCTTGCTCATCGACCTGGTCATAGCAAGCCTGGATATCCGATTTAGAGAGTTTAAATGACTTCGGAGTCCATTTGTCGAATTTTGTGGAGTAATCCCTGATGGCTGCGTCACCGCGTGACTCAATATCGGCCAGGATATCTTCGACAGTTTTTTTAATTTGCTGATTAGAAAGATTTAATTCTTCCTGTGTTTTACCTTTCTTCAAATAGCGAATCATTTTACCGATACTCCGAAATTAATGTTTGTGCTGGACATGACAATTAAAAAACACCTTGAATTAGTATAAATCATAGTCAATAATGACTTCGAATACAAATCCTGTGTGAGACACGAATGAGCTTCAGTAACACAATGCTTGCCGGTAAACGCATCCTGATAACCGGGGCCGCCAGGGGAATCGGCAGAAGTTGTGCGATCACCTGTGCCGATCTTGGCGCTGCAGTGATTGCAGTTGATTTGTCTGCGGACGAATTAACGGGGCTGGTCAATGCAGCGGCCGGCTCCATTGAGCCCTGGGTCGGAGACGTCACGTCCGCGGGCCTGGCCGAACGCATCAGCCAGCTCGATCGTCTTGATGGGCTGGTCAACAATGCGGGCACCAACCGTGTCGGGCCCATGGAAACTCAAAGTCAGGAGAATATCGACCTGATCATCAGTCTGAATATACGTGCGCTGTACCGTGTTTCCCAGGCCGCCATTCCTGCCATGAAGAGGTCGGGTGGCGGATCGATTGTCAATATGTCTTCCCAGATGGGGCATGTGGGTTCGCCCAATCGAACCCTCTATTGTATGAGCAAGTTTGCCGCGGAAGGTCTGACCAAGGCGATGGCGGTGGAGTTGGCGGAGTCCCGGATCAGGGTCAACACCGTCGCGCCCACTTTCGTATTGACACCCATGACGGAGCCCATGTTTGCCGACCAAAAATTCCATGATTTTGTCATGGGCATGATCCCGATGAAGAAACTGGCTACCGCGCAAGAGGTCGCCAATGCCTGTGTTTTTCTGCTCAGTGATCTCAGTGGCAGCACGACCGGTACCAGCCTGAGGGTCGATGGCGGATGGACAGCAGTATGAAACTCATCGAACGGCTGGTGAGATACAAGGAACTGAAACCGTGTACCACGGCATTCATCGATACGCGTTCTCCCGGCAGTGATAAAAAAGAAAATTTCACCATCATCGGACCGGGCGTGGCCGAAAACCCCGATCAGCACGTGCATATCCGCTCGCCGCACGGATTCAATATCGGCGGCGCAAGGCAGCCGCCGCACTGTATCAATTCACAACACAGTCACCTGACCAACGAGGTTTTCGTGGTGCACTCCGGCACCTGGGCATTTCGCAGCGGTGTCGACGCCACGGATGGGGAAATCATCCTGAACCGGGGTGACGTGATCTCGCTGCCCACGGACATCTTTCGCGGTTTTGAAAACATTGGCCAGTCCAGCGGTTTTCTGTATGCCGTGCTGGGCGAAGATGATCCCGGCAGGGTGTTGTGGGCGCCGCAGGTCTTCAACCTGGCAGCCGATCACGGACTGGTCCTGATGGAGGATGGCTCCCTGTTCGACAAAAGGGTAAACGAAACCCTGCCGGCAGGCTTGTCGCCCATGCCGAAAACGACCCCGGAGCAGGTTGCCGCACACCGCGTCGTCGATATCAATGTGCTGAAGGAGATCAGTATCAGGAGCAGGAATTTCAACTGGCTGAACACGACCGCGCTGTCGCTATACGATGGAATTGAAGAAGCCGCTTTACTGGGCCCGGCCAGCCCGGCTGAACTTATCCCGGACGGGCATCTCAACTGGCGCCATGGTTTCGCCATGCGCGCCCTTAAGATGGAACCGGGTTCCAGGGTTCCCGCCCACATCAGGCATGAAGAAGAAGTGATTTTCGTGCAGCAAGGTAAGTTCAATATCGAGGTCGAAGACCATATCCTGGAGTTGGACCCGGGTGATACCTTTACCACGCCAATTGGATCGTCCCGTGCTTTTGTCAACCCGGGCCATGAGGTTTGCACCATCTACATCACCCGTCGTTACGACCAGCCTGCAGCACCGGAGTTTTTATGAGCGTATTCAGCAATCTCGATTGGACCATAGTCATTATTTACCTGGCTGCCAACCTTTACCTCGGCTACGTGTTGAGTAAAAAAGTCAAGACGGCGGAGGACTTTTACGTCGGCCGCAAGAGTACGCCGTGGTGGGCCATCGGGGTTTCGGTTGTCGCCACTTATCTCAGCGCGTTGACCTTCATGGGTGCGCCGGCGTGGTCATATAAGCAAGGTCTTTCAGTGATGGCCATTCACCTGAACTACCCGCTGGTGATCGTGATCGTGGTCACTTTTTTCCTGCCCTTTTTCTATAACAGTGGCGTGGCCTCGATTTACGAATACCAGGAGCGGCGTTTTGGGCCGAAAGCGCGTACCCTGATCAGTTCGATCTTCCTGGTCAGCCAGTCCGCCGCCTCGGCCGCGATTCTGTACGCGACTTCCCTGGTGATTGAATTTATAACCGGGATCCCTGTGACTTACGCTATCCTGTTGGTGTCGGGGATCGCCTTGATTTATACCTATCTGGGCGGCACCACTGCGGTAATCTGGACCGATGTTTTTCAGTCGTTCGTATTGTTTGCGGGCGCTTTCATTATCCTGTATGGCCTGATCGATTCCCTGCCGGGCGGCCTCGGAGAATCCATGACGGAGTTGAAATCGATTGGAAAACTCCAGGCGCTTGATTTTTCCGCCGGGATTGACAAGGTAACCGGGGCCTGGGCCGGGATTATCGGTATGACCTTGTATCACACCACGGTATACGGCAGTAACCAGATGATGATACAACGCACGCTGGCCTCGAAAAACATTGGCGACGCAAAGAAGTCCTACCTGATGATGGGCTTTATTGCACCCGCCATCTATCTCCTGTTCGTCCTGATGGGTGTGCTGTTTTTTATTTACTACAAAGGCCAGGCTTTTGAAAACGACAACACCATCATCCTGAAATTCGCGGCCGATTATGGCTTGCCCGGACTGATGGGCCTTATCGCCTCGGCGGTGATGGCGGCTTCTATGTCCACGCTCAGCGCGGCATTTCACTCCTTGTCTACGATTTCCACGCTGGATTTCTACCAGCGTTATTTCCGCAAGCAAAAGACACCGGAACACTACCTGAAAGTGACCCGGTTCTTCACCGTTTTTTGGGCTTTCATGATCGTGTTGCCAGCCATTCTTTACTCCAAGAGCGGTGGTTCCATCCTCGAGGTGTTGAGTAAGGTGGGTTCCTTTTTTGTCGGCGCGCAACTTGGTATGTACGCGCTCGGATTCTTCTCCAAGCACGCCACGGAAAAGGGCCTGTTGGTTGGAACGGCGTTTGGTTTTGCAGTCGTCATCTACGTGGGTCTGCAAACCGACATTGCATGGCCCTGGTACGGACTGATCGGCGCTGTCTCGAATTTCGTGGTGTCCACCATCGCCAGCCTGTTGATCGATGGCGTCCAGAAAACCTGGTCGCCTTACTCGATCAAGGGGCAAATTGAGAAATTCCGGGTCGAAGGTCTCAAAGAAAAAGACAAGGGCTGGTACCTGGTGCCGGGCAGGGTGGATAAGATTTCCTACTGGATGTTGGGGTATTTCATCCTTGTCATCCTGTTTTTGATGTTTTTTGAGAACATTGTTTGAAGCGCGTCCGGCATGTTCCGGACAGCGGTATC
>JBFZEL010000420.1:0-3853 GCA_041306925.1 Lysobacterales bacterium | reverse complement strand
GTGCGCTGGTGTCGGGCTTGCCCGCGTTTGCGCTGTCGGACCATGCCGCTGACGTGCTGGTCAGCCTCGCCGGTTTGCATCATCTGCCCGATCGCGCGGCCTTCTACCGCGAAGCAAAGCGGGTGCTGCGCCCAGGGGGCAGGATCGTAGTCGCCGACGTGCTGAAGGGAAGCGCCGCCGACTCCTTTCTGAACGGATTCGTCAATGAGGCGAACTCCAGGGGGCACCACGGGATTTTCCTCGATGATGGTGATATCCGTGCGATGGAAGACTCCGGTCTTCGGGTTCTGCGGGTGGAGCATGAGACCTACCACTGGCGTTTCGACTCGAGGTACCAGATGGCGGACTTCTGCAAACTGCTCTTCGGCATCGATCGTGCCGACCACGCTGCAATCGCAAGCGCCGTCGACGAGCATGTCGGCGTTGTCGAGGCCGAGGACAGCGTGCTGATGAACTGGTCGCTGCAGTTCATCACGGCAGATCGCTGACGGCCCGCACAAGTGAAAACGTTCAAGCGTCTTGCTGGGCTGTTGAGACCTCTGAGGCCCGGTCCAGTTCGACTGGAGGCACGTGATGGCTGGTGGAGAGTGTCTCTGACGGTCGACGGGGAGGCACTTTGGTACGAGTGCAGCGAAGATGTCCTGCAGCCTGTCCCAGAGGCAGTCGCCTGTGCGCTCCTCATGATTTCCCTGCAGCGTCAGCGCCGGATAGATATGAGCGATGCAGTCGATGCGGCATTTTTGAGTAATCTGCAGGAACTGCTGGCAGTCTGGGAGGTGTGGTGGGGAACACCGCGGCTGCAGCCGCGCGCGTCGCACTCGGCGGTTGCGGAGGGAAAGGATTGCCGGCGGAAGGGAAAGGCCGTGTTCTTCAGCGGCGGGGTGGATTCCTTCTATTCCCTGTTGCGGGAGGGTGAAGAGTTCAGCCATCTGATATTCGTCCATGGTTTCGATATCCCCATCGAAGACGAGGTGCGCTTCGGTGCATTCGAGCCGGCGCTGCACCAGATCGCGCGCGAGTGCGTCGTAAACCCGGTCGTCGTGCGGACGAATCTGCGTAGCCACCATCTGACGCGGGGAATGGATTGGGAACGCGGCCATGGTGCGGCACTTGCGTCGGTCGCCCATCTGCTCTCTGATCAGATCGGAGTCGCGGTCATCCCCTCGTCCTATACCTATGGCAACTTCCATCCGTGGGGAACCAACTGGCATACCGATCACCTGTTTTCCTCGAATCGGGTCCGGTTGCAGCATGCCGATGCCAGTCTCTGGCGCGCAGACAAGCTTGCGGCCATCGCTGACCACCCCCTGGTGCAACAACATTTGCGCGTGTGCTCGGAAAACAGGCGCGCGACCGGCAACTGTGGGTATTGTGAGAAATGCCTGCGTACGATGATTTCTCTGGAACTCGCCGGGCGGCTGGGGGATTTCGACGCGTTCAGGTTCGACGAGACGCTTCCGCAGTTGATCGATATGGCGGATCCAGTCAGAGGACACCTGCATTCCGTATATCGGATGTTCCTGAACCGCGATCTGCGCCCTGAGGTCTTCGCGGCAATTTCGCGCTGGCTTGCACGCAGCCAGGCGACACGCCCCGGTTGATCGATGGCCTGGGAAGCCGAATTCATCACGGCACGTATCGCCAGCCGTGCCCGCAGGGTGCGCTACGAGGCCGGTTTTCCAAACCCGGAAGAAGTCGAGGTCTACCGCGACGCGTTTCCCGCCGAGTGCGTGGAGCGCTGCCTGATCCTGGGCATGACGCCTGAGTTGCGTGCCCTCATGGCGGGACGGTGCGCGAAGCTGGTGTCGGTCGATTCCAGCGCTGCGGCGATTGCCGAGTATGGACCTTGGGTCGCGTCTCCGCGAGAGACGATTGTCGAAGCGGACTGGTCACGATTTTTGCAGCAAACCGGGCAGCGCTTCGATGTCATCGCCGGCGACGGGATATTCGGCAATCTTTCCGGCTGCTACCGCAGCGGGTCAGCTGTTGCTGGCTATCCAAGACCGCCTCGCGCCGGGCGGTGTGTTCGTCACGCGCATGGCTCTGCTACCCGGGGCATTTGAGGCGGCGCGATGGACGTGGACGGCGCTCGCCGAGCAGTTTCGACGGGGATATATCGGGGAGGCCGAGTTCGGCTTGACGCTACGACTGATCGGGTTCTTCCGGCGGTTCTATGACGTCGAGAGCGCCATGCTCGACTGTGCCGGGGTGTATCAGGAGATTGCCAGCCTGTGCGAATCCTGTGCTTTGAGCATGCGCGAGCGCGAGATCGCCTGGCGTTACGTGTTCAGGGGAAAGAACTGGCTTCCGACCGAAACGGCATGGGAGGGGCTGCTTGCCAAAAACGCCTGGCTGGTCACGCGGCGGGTACTGCGCGGCAAGTCATGGCATGCCTACTATCCCTTCTATGTTTGTTCCAGAGGCTAGTGCGAAAAGTACGGAGCCAATGAACGAAGAACGCCAGGTAATCATCAGCACTTTCTGCCTTGGCAAGCGCAGGGCGTCAACCATGACCTCCGTCCTCTGCACGCGTGTTTCGCGGCAACGTGGTTTTCTCTTGAGTTGGTTTTTTGCTTCAAGAACTTGAATAATTGGCAGACCAGATTCAGGCGGTTCGACGGGAACCGAGATTTTTTCGTGTTTAGAGTTGGACATTGTCAACAAGGCTACGGACGCGACGGGTGAATTAGATGACCTTCAATATTGCTATCAGCGTAGTGATTGAAATGGATACCAAGAATATCTCTGGCGGAATATACGACTATCACTCATCTATCAGAGAGTGGGTAAGGCAGGCAGACGCGAGCAACGCGAGGTGCGAGATCATTATTGTTAGCTCCGATGACTGCAGTGTGCTGGAGCAGTTGACGTCCAATCAAACCCAAGTGCGCACTGAGTGTGCGCCAGGTGCGAGTTACTACGCCCTGAAAAATACCGGCGCGAATCTGGCGGTGGGTGAAATTGTCTACTTCACCGATTCGGATTGCAGACCTGGCAACGGTATCATCGAATCAATCTTCGAGGCGTTCAAGGACTCCCCTTCGCAGTGTGTTGCGGGCAGGAGTTTTTATGACGGAGATGATCTGCTGTCACGCATCAACACCACGCTTTCATTTGGCTACCTGCACCAGGGTGGCAAAGTCCTGAATGAGTCGTGCGCGCTCGCGCATAACGTGGCGATCCGCAGGTCCAGTTATGCGGAGGATCCGTTCGGCCCTTTCAAGGGCCGGGTCGGCGGAGACGCGTATCTGACCAATCACTACAGGACTATGGGGCCGGTGCCTTTGGCGCGAGACATCATGGTTTACCATGAAAATCCGACGTTCAACCTGCGAGGAATGCTTGACAGACATCTCCGGGAGATATTCGATGCGCTGAAGCGCTACAGGAAGAACGACAAGTGGCCAGGGACTGTTGCCGGGTTGGCGTATGTGCTGAAAATTCTCTGGAAACGACCCAAACAGAAATTTCGTACGCTAAAAAAATATGGCCGATCGCTTGAAGTCAAGACAGCCCACTATCCTGTTGCCTTTGTTCAGCTCGCGCTGTATCAATTAATCGATTCCATCGCCGTCATGCTCGTCTTCCTGCCCCCCCGCATCAGGGAGAAGTGGATCGCCTATCAGTTTGGCCCTGATTACCCTTACGATCTTCTCCAGAAAACGGGGGCCAGCCCCGTTAACGCTCGGGCGAACGCAGGTTGAAATACAGCCGCCAGTATCTGATCGAAAATGGGTTGCAGATCAGCGCGTTCTTGGAATACCTTCTTGCATCAGTCATGCGTTCGTGGCCGATTGCCTGCACGGCTGCGGCGTGCCACTTCTTGCTCATTAACCGCCAGATGCTGGGATTG
>JBFZEL010000419.1:0-4936 GCA_041306925.1 Lysobacterales bacterium | reverse complement strand
GGCGAAAAAACTGATCGCTTTCCAGTCACGCTGACTGGCGCGCACCGGAGCAATGTCGGCATTGCTCAGATCCATGTCGGTCGTTAAATGGCTGACAAGGTGTTCCTGGCTCATAAAAATTGGTCAGGCAATATAATATGCATGCCCTATTGAACCTGACCCTTCCTGAAATATCAACATTGCCCTCATTCAAGGTACATCCGTGTCCTGGGTCCGAAAAAGCAAAGACTTTCTATCGGTTGCGCGGAAATTGTGATGTGTGCCACAATGTTTGGCACTTGGGACAAGGAACATTAAAAATGAAAAAGTTCGCGATCATACTTGCACTTCTATTTACAACCTTATCGACGGCGGCCACTGCGGGAACGCTGCGTTTTGATGCCGTCGGTAACGCCAATGTGTCTGGATACCTGGAATTCGATGACACTAACCTCACGCTTGATGGCGACTGTGAATCCAACGCCTACATTACCGCGCTTTCGCTGCAAGTCACAGTTGGGCAAGAAGTCATCAATTTTTCCCTTGGCGACGTGATTACCGAAGATGATACGGTATTGGTTACCCTAAACACTGTCCCGATGATTGAGAACGGGTGTGGTGATTTAGCCACTGCCGGAGACTGGACCATTGGATTCTGGCCTGATGGCTGGGATGGCTCACCTTCGGACGGTGACGCTGCTTTGAGAGTTGAAAACCGCGGTGCTGAACCGATTGACGTCAGTTATGCTGTCCAATGGGTCGTTGGCGAATCCGTCACGGTGCCCGTTCCTACGCTTGGTTTCTGGGGCCTCGCACTGCTTGCATTGCTGGCGGGAATTTCCGGTCTTATGTTCATGAGAAGGTATTCGCGAACATAAGCACTGGCTGGAATACAGAAAAACCGGCGTTAATCGCCGGTTTTTTTTAACCAGTAAATATGTTCTGGTTAAAGTTCCGTCAGCACCCCGTAGGTTTCGGGCCGCCGGTCACGGTAGAACTGCCAGGTGTTGCGCACCGTCCGGATCAGGTCGAAGTCCAGATCGGCGATGAGCATTTCGTCGGCGGTCTCAGAGGCCTGGGCGACGATCTGGCCGCGCGGGTCGGCAAAGTAGGATGAACCGTAAAAACGCCCGATGTTCCACGGCGCCTCTTCGCCGACGCGGTTGATGGCGGCGATGAAATAACCGTTGGCCGCCGCGTGGGCGGTCTGTTCGAGTTCCCACAGGTACTGGGAAAGGCCGGCCACGGTCGCGGACGGGTTGAAGACGATTTCGGCGCCGTTTAATCCGAGGCAGCGGGCGCCTTCTGGAAAGTGCCGGTCATAACAGATGTACACACCGACCTTGCCATAGGCCGTGTCGAACACCGGGTAACCGAGGTTGCCGGGCTTGAAAAAATACTTTTCCCAGAAACCCGCCACCTGCGGGATGTGGTTCTTGCGGTACTTGCCGAGATAGGTGCCGTCGGCGTCGATGACCGCGGCGGTGTTGTAGTAAACCCCGGGCATGTGTTCCTCGTAGATCGGCACGACGATGGCCATGTTGTATTTGCGTGCATATTCGCACATCAGTTGCGTGGTCGGGCCAGCGGGGATCGCCTCCGCCGCCCCGTACCATTTGACGTCCTGCGACGGGCAGAAATAGGGGCCGGTGAAGATTTCCTGGAAGCACAGCATCTGCACGCCTTTTTGCCCGGCTTCCACGATGTAGGGGATATGCGCATCGAGCATGGCCTTGCGGTGTGCCGCCACGCTTTCGTCACCGTGTAACTTGCTGGCCATCTGCACGATGGCGGCCTTTACGATCCTGGACATAAATTTTCTCTCTCCTTAAAAGGGGTCAGGTTCATTTATTTTTGGTAAATATAAAAGTAATCCAGAAGTCATTGTAAAAAATAAATGAACCTGACCCCTTTGGCCACCCTTTGATTGCCTTTGGACCCCGCCTAGGTCAAGTATAGGCACTAAACGGCGGACGGGGCAGGTATTTGCCAAAACCCTCGCCGACGTAGGCTTTCCCTCCATCGACCGCCACCGTGCCGCGCAGGATGGTGGTGCGGGTCTTGCCCTTGACCTTAAAGCCCTCGTAGGGGTTGTAGTCGACCTTCATGTGATGGCTGTCGGCGGATATGGTGTGCTCGCTCTCGGGGTCGAATATGACGATGTCGGCATCCGAACCCACCGCGATGGTGCCCTTGCGCGGGAACAGGCCGAAAATTTTGGCGGCGCCGGTGGAGGACATCTCGACGAATTTGTTGAGACCGATGCGGCCCTTGGCGACGCCTTCGCTGTAGAGCAGTTCAAACCGGTTTTCGATACCGGGTGCGCCGTTGGGGATTTTGGAGAAGTTGTCCTTGCCCATGGCTTTTTGCTCCATGCAGAACGGGCAGTGATCGGTGGCGACGTGGTGCACCAGGTTCTGGTTCATGCCGGCCCACAGCGCCTCCTGGTCTTTTTTCTTGCGCAGCGGCGGGCTCATGACGACCTTGGCGCCTTCGAAACCCTCCCTGAAATAAAAGGAATCGTCCAGCAACAGGTACTGGATACAGGTTTCGACATGCACCTTCTGGTTGCGCAGCGTGGCGGCCTTGACCTTGGCGAGGGTCTCCTCGCAGGTGGTGTGGACGATGTAAAACGGGCAACCGGTCTGGAAGGCCAGGTCGATCGCCCGGCCGGCGGCCTCGGCCTCGCAGATCGCCGGGCGGGAAAGCACGTGGTAGCGCGGCGCGGTGTTGCCGGCGGCGAGGTTCTTCTGGATATTGCTGTCGATCATGTCACCGTTTTCGGTGTGCGCGGTGACAATGCCGCCCAGTTCGACCAGTTCCTGCATCAATTCGTACATCTGCCGGTCATCGATCATCAGGGCGCCTTTGTAGGCCATGAAGACCTTGAAGGAATTGATGCCGTGTTTGTGGATGACGTCGGGGAGTTCCCTGCGCGTGCTGTCGTTAAAATCGGTCACGGCGCAGTGAAAGGCGTAGTCGCCGACCGCGTGGCCGTCGGCCTTTCTGTGCCATTCGTCGATCGCGGCTTCGAGGCTTTTACCCTGGGTCTGGATGGCGAAATCGATGATGGTGGTGGTGCCGCCGTGCAACCCGGCCAGCGTACCGCTCTCGAAGGTGTCGCTGGCGTGGGTGCCCATGAAGGGCAGTTCCATGTGGGTATGGGCGTCGATACCGCCCGGGAACAGGTAACAGCCAGCAGCGTCGATCACCCGGTCCGCGGATACATCCAGACGCGCGCCGATCATGGAGATCAATTCCCCCTCGATATAAACATCGGCCCGGTAACGGTCGGTGGCGGTCACAACGGTGCCGTTCCTGATTAACAATGAGCTCATGTGCATGCCTCCTGCCAACGGGTGGTTGATTCAGGTTACCATGATAGAAGAATCATCTGCAGGACGTCCACATGGATCAATTTCTCAAGACCGCCATAGACGAGGCCAACACGGGTTTACACGAAGGCGGTATCCCGATCGGCTCGGTACTCGTCCACAAAGGGGTAATTATCGGCAGGGGCCACAACCGCCGGGTGCAGCGCGGTAGCGCTGTTTTACACGGCGAAATGGATGCGCTGGAAAATGCCGGCCGTCAACCGGCCAGCGTCTACCGCGAGTGCACGCTGTACACCACCCTGTCACCCTGCGCCATGTGCAGCGGCGCCATCCTGCTTTACGGCATACCCCGGGTGGTGGTCGGTGAGAACCTCACCTTCATGGGTGAGGAGGCATTGCTGCGCGCGCGCGGCGTGCAGGTCGAGGTGCTGCAGGACGAGACCTGTGTGCAAATGATGCAGGTCTTTATCGCGCAGCGACCTGAACTCTGGAACGAAGATATCGGTGTCTGACGCCAAGCACTTGCGGTTCCCGTATTTCACCGACCACTGCGAAGCGTCTGCAGAATAGCGTGTTTTCGTTACTGCGAATGCGCATAATACGGTTGTGAAAAAACAGAAATTGGGTAACAGTGAATTGCTGGCATCGGCCATCGGCCTGGGCTGCATGGGCATGTCGGAATGGTATGGTCCGATCAACGACAGGGAGTCGGTCGCCACGATCCATGCTGCCCACGACAGCGGACTCAATTTCTTCGACACAGCCGACGTCTATGGCAACGGGCACAACGAAACCCTGCTGGGCGGGGCGGTCAAGACGTTCCGCCACGCTGTCATCCTCGCGACCAAGTTCGGTTTCCTGCCGGATGAGTCGGGTCTGAACGGCCGGCCGGAATACGTCAGGCAAGCCTGTGCTGCCAGCCTGGCCAGGCTGGGTACGGACTACATCGATTTGTATTACCTGCACCGCATCGACCCGCAGGTTCCATTGGCCGAAACCTTCGGCGCCATGGCCGACCTGGTGGGCGAGGGCAAGGTCAGGTACCTGGGGCTTTCCGAGGTGTCTGCCGCAAGTCTTAAAAAGGCCCACTCCATCCATCCGGTCACGGCGCTGCAGTCCGAGTATTCGGTGTGGGTGAGGGACATCGAATCTGAAATCATGCCCGCCTGCCGGGAACTGGGTGTCGCGGTGGTGCCATACAGTCCGCTGGGGAGAGGCTTCTTAACCGGTAAACTGGCCGGGCCGGATCAATTTGGTGAGCGCGATTACCGCAAGGATATCCCGTTGTTCGAGGCCGACAATTTTGCCGCCAACCTGAAGATCGTGGAAGCACTCGAAGCGGTGGCCAGCACAAAAAACTGCACGGCCAGCCAGGTCGCGCTGGCCTGGTTGAACGCCCGGGGCCACGACATTTTTCCAATACCTGGCACCAAGAGAAGGACCTGGCTGAAACAGAATATCGAATCGTTACAGGTCTCGTTGACCAGCGCTGAGATCGAGCGCATCGACCAGGTTTCCCTGCTGGTCAGGGGCCAGCGGAAAAACGCTGCGGGGATGAAACTGGTCGACCGGTAAAGCCTCGGTCGTTTTTTTACGCCTGGTTCAGTTGGCCGTGCAGGCGG
>JBFZEL010000418.1:0-5290 GCA_041306925.1 Lysobacterales bacterium | reverse complement strand
GTCGCGGGAACCTCTGAATTAATCAGAGGTTCCTTAAAATTGGTGCACCTTCATGATATCGGTGGCGCCGGGTATCAGGGTGGTTCCAAAAATCACGACGACGAGATCACCGCTGACGACGATACCGAGGTGCCTGAGGATGCCAAGACCGTCGTCGAGCATTTTCTCCAGGCTGTCATAATGGATCGACATGATCGGCGTGATGCCCCAGGGCAATGCCAGGCGGCGGTATACCTCTGCCGAGGGCGTGAACGCCAGGATCGGGCAACTTGGCCGGAAATGACTGACCAGCCTGGCGGTGGACCCGGATTCGGTAAAGGTCACCACGTAACGGGCAGCCAGTTCATCCGCCGCCTGGCAGGCAGCCTTGACGACCGCCCTCGAGGTCGAGTGCCGGTCGAGCAGTGACATACCCGCAGGCCAATGCCAGGGCAGCCTGGCGTGTTTCGATTCGGTATGGGCAGCGATACGCGCCATGGTCGCAACCGTTTCAACGGCGTGTTTGCCAACCGCGGTCTCGCCTGACAACATCACGGCATCGGAACCATCCAGGATCGCATTGGCCACGTCCGAGGCCTCGGCGCGCGTAGGCCGCGGGTTATGGATCATCGATTCCAGCATCTGTGTCGCCGTGATCACCACCAGGCCGCGGCGGTAGGCTTCGAAAATAATCTTTTTCTGGTACATCGGCACCTGTTCAGCCGGCAGTTCGACACCGAGGTCGCCACGCGCGACCATGACGCCGTCGGCCACGGCGAGTATGCTTTCCAGGTTGGTCAGCGCCTCCGGCTTTTCGATCTTGGCGATCACCGGCATGTCCGGCCTGCCGTTGGCGGCCAGGAAATGCTTCAGTTCCAGCACGTCCGCAGCGGTCCTGACAAACGACAGGGCCATGTAATCGACGCCGATTGCGATGCCGTGCAGGGCGTCTGACTTGTCCTTGTCTGTGAGTGCGGAAACGGACAGCAGCGTACCGGGGAGATTGATGCCCTTGTTAGACTTCAGTCGACCGCCGTTGATCACCCGGGTGATGACGTCGTTGCCGTGCACCGATTCCACCTCAATTTCGATCAGCCCGTCATCCAGCAGTATCCTCTCGCCGGTTTTTACATCCGTGGGAAGGCTCTGATAGCTCGTCGCAACCCGCGCAGCCGTCCCCTCGACTGGTTCGGTGGTCAAAATGAATCGTGCGCCGGCCTCGAGCCATACGCCGTCCTGACCGGCGATATGGCCGGTACGGATCTTGGGGCCGGACAGATCCTGCAGACAGGCCACCGCGGTGCCGAGCTTCCTCGCTGCCGCATGCACATTGAGCAGGCGCTGGCGGTGCTCTTCATGTGACCCGTGTGAATAATTCAGACGCACGACGTTGACACCGGCCGCGATCAGTTTTTCGATGGATTCGGGGTCCGACGAGACTGGACCCAGCGTGGCAACGATGTTGGTTCGACGCATGAGAATTGCACCCAGCTAGTTCGGAATAATCAGCGTAGCACAGTTTGACCGGAAGACGGCCAGCGCGCAATCCGGCGGCGTCCGGTCAGCGCTGTCGATGGCGCAAACTGCAACGCTGGCCATCCGCTGGTTTTGCAGTAAACTTGAACTCCATAGCCGCTGCCCGGAAGGGGTTGCTGACAACCCCGGCGCAACCCCGGCAGCCAGCGGCCGGATCGCTGGCAACTCAGAATGGAAGGAAGCGTCGATGACCCAACCAGCTTGGCAAAACTCCATCGCCATAAGCGGCGCCGGCAGCGGTTTCGGCGCCGCTTTGGCGCAGCTGTACGCTGCCCGTGGCTGGAATGTCGCGGTCACCGACATCGATGAGGAACGCGCCCGCCGGACACTGTCGGAAATTGGCCGTCATGGCGGCAACAGTTTCTGCATGCGGCTCGACGTAACCAGCGCGGAACATTGGCAGCAATTGCAGGAAACGGTCCTGCAACGCTGGGGTGGCCTGCAGGTGCTGGTCAACAATGCCGGCGTGGCTGCGGCCGGCAATGTCGAAGACACCAGCCTGGAGGACTGGACCTGGGTGCTGGATATCGACCTGCTGGGCGTGGTGCGCGGCTGTCACCAGTTCGCCGGATTGATGAAACGGCAAAAGTCAGGCCACATCGTCAATATTTCTTCATTCGCGGGTCTCGCCGGTCTGCCTTTCATCGCGGCCTACGGTGTTGCCAAGGCGGGCGTCGTGGCCCTGTCTGAGGCGTTACGCGCCGAAATGCACCCCTTTGGCGTCGGCGTTACCGTCGCCTGCCCCGCGTTTGTCAAAACCGGTTTGCTGGATACCTTCCGCGCGACCCGGCCCGATGCGCACGCGAAAGTCAGCCGCTGGATGGAAACCTCCGGCGTCAGCGCTGAACAGGTCGCCGAAACCATCGCCAAAGCCATCACGGATAGACAATTCCTGCTTTTGACACACCCACAGACCCGCAGCGCCTGGCGTTTGAAACGCTGGCTCCCGCAGGTTTACTTCAGGATGCTGGCAAAACGCAGCCCGGGTCCCGCTTAACGAACATCAGTCCAGTGGGTAAACCGGGTGTTCGGCATCCGGCGCATAGTACTGCATCATTTTGGCCTCAAGCTGCGCCAGTTCCTGCTGGCGGTTGCCGGGCGACGGGTGGGTGCTGAGGAACTGCGGTGGGGCGGATTTGTTCAAGCCAGCCATTTTTTCCCACAGGCTGGCAGCGGCGGCAGGATTGAAACCAGCCCGGGCGGCCAGTTCAATACCCATTTCGTCCGCTTCCCTTTCGGCCGCCCGGCTATTGGGCAGGTTGACTGCGAGCATGGCTGCCAGTGCCGTGCCCGTCAATGCGGCACCACTATTGTCAGCAGCAATCCCCACCACCGCGACACCCACGCTGGTGGCAATCTGCATCGACATCTTTTCGGCTGTGTGCTTTGCCAGCGCGTGTGAGATCTCGTGCGCCATCACCTGGGCCAACTCATCGTCGGTTGGTTTCAGCTGCTCGATCAGACCCGTGTAAATTGCCATTCTGCCACCCGCCATGCACCATGCGTTGACTTCCGCGGGGTCGTCGATCACCACCACGCTCCACTCCCATTTGGCGGTCTCGGGGCGCATTCTGATCGCCTCGGTTATCAACCGTCCCGTGATGACATCGACGCGCTTGTTGGTGACCCAGTTGTGCTCCAGTTTACCGGCGTTATCGAGTTCCCTGACGGTGGTCAGGTAGGCTTCCCTGGAAGAGACTATGGCGGACTCCTCGGAAACCAGCAGCAGTTGGTGGCGCCCGGTCGGACTGGTCGCACAGGCGGTGAGCAGCAGACATAAAGAGACAAGGGTCGACAAACGGATTAAACCGGGCATGCATGATTTCCTGGATTGGCAGGCGACAGATTCTAGTCGATACCGCACATGGAGATCAGCCGTCATTGAACGAGATATCCAGCAGGCGCATGTCGGTGATGATGCCGTCGTCGCGGTAAATCATCTTCACCGGCAGAAAATGCGTCTCCTCGGCATGCCAGAGGTCGGTCTGTTTTTCGTCACCAGCGACAGCGCGCCTGATGTGGATAGCCTGGACCCGGCCAAGCACCGTGTCCAGTGGCTCTATCGCCTGAAACTGATACTGGTAGGATTTGGGCACAGGGCCGCTTAGCACCGCGGCATCGATGGAATACTGACCGCGGCAGAGTGAGCCTGCCAGCAACAGGTAAACACTTAACTTATCCTGCATTCCCGGGATGAGAGCCACTGCAAAATCTTCCTTTTTCCGGGTGCCCGTGGCTTGCATGGACTGCCAGTCAAATTCGATCGAATCGCGGCGATTATAAAGAGAAACCTTGTGGGTCAATTTAAAACTGCCGGGTAAAACAACCCCGTCCCGCCACCTGAAATCGGACTGTTGTTGGATATAGGCCGTAAATATCCCCCACTTCATACGGGTATCCATGCGATAGCTGAAGCGGTCTTCGCCGTTGCGCTCGAGTACCACCTGCATCGAACCATCCGGATCTCCAGCCCGGTTCACTGAATAATTTGCGCTGTAGGGCACAGGCGCCGCTCCGCAGTCGAGGGCCAAGACCCGTGTGCCGCCGGATGTCAATGCCAGGCAGATGAATACTCGGAAAAGCAGGTTTTGCAGGACGGTCATGGTGATAAAAGCACCTGGAGAAAAAACGGTCCGTGCAAGTTTACACCGGCCCAAGGTATTTACCGAGTACTCCCCGATCAGCGGTGTTCCGGACAGGTTGATCACGGCTCCACAGACTAGGTTTGCCAGGCTGGTCGCGCGACGTCTTAACGAGCATAATTGCGGCAAAACGGAGGAAATGCGCATGCTATATCGGCAACTGGGTAACAGCGATCTGATTGTTTCGGAGATCGCACTTGGATCATGGCTGACCTACGGAGTCGGGGTGGAGACGCCCCAGGCGCGGGCCTGCCTGGACGCCGCTTTCGATTGCGGTATCAATTTTATCGATACCGCCAATGTTTATGGCCAGGGCGCAGCGGAGTCGTTCCTGGGTGAAAGCCTGCAAGGCCGGGCCCGTGATTCCTACGTGCTGGCCACCAAGCTTTTCTTTCCGATGAGCGCTACCGACCAGGGTCTGTCTGCCGTGCAGATACACAAGCAACTGGATGATTCCCTGCGGCGTCTGCGGACCGATTACGTCGATCTTTACCAGTGCCACCGTTATGACGAGCACACGCCGCTGGAGGAAACCATGCGGGCGTTGACCGAGGTGGTCGAAGCGGGCAAGGCCCGTTACGTGGGTTTCAGCGAGTGGACCGCGCCCCAGATCAGGGCCGTAATGGAAATTCCAGGCGTGGTGTCATTTGTATCGAGCCAGCCGCAGTACTCGATGCTCTACCGCGTACCCGAGGCCGAGGTTATACCGTTGTGTGCGAGCAACGGGATCAGCCAGATCGTCTGGTCACCGCTGGCCCAGGGTGTTCTGACTGGTAAGTATGGCAAGAGTCAGAAGCCACCCGCAGACTCAAGGGCGGCAAATCCAAAAATGAACATATTCATTGGCAAATGGTTACGGGAAGACCTGTTAAAGCACGTGGATGACCTCAATCGGATTGCCTCTGACCTGGGTATCAGCACAGCGCAACTCGCCCTCGCCTGGGTGTTGCGCGAACCCAACCTGGCAGCGGCTATCATCGGGGCGTCAAGACCCGCACAGGTGCTGGAAAATGCCCTTGCATCCGGAATCAGGCTGGATGACGTCTCACTCAAGGCCATCGACGCTGTCCTTGCCGGTCACTGGATTTCCTGAACGGAATACACCCGCAGGACCATAAAACCGGCCCAGGCGG
>JBFZEL010000417.1:0-5915 GCA_041306925.1 Lysobacterales bacterium | reverse complement strand
CCGCCTGGTGGAGGGCGGTCTGCCCGAAGACGGGCGGAGCAGCGGATGAATACTCGAGTGACCGATCAAACCAAGCTACCGATCCAATTGATCGACGAAAATGCGCCAGGCCTATCCGGCAATCGGAGCGTCGTCTTGGACGGCGCCGCGGCGTCTGCCGGGCCGGACGCTCGACCTGTCAAGGAACTCGGTGCCGATAAAGTCGCGCGTAATACCGCCCGTTTCGATCAGGAAGCCCCGGTTTTGCGCAAACCAGCGTGGATTCGCGTGCGCCTGCCTGCCGGTAATGCGGTGGCCGATCTCAAGTCACGCTTGCGTGACAATCGACTGGTGACCGTTTGCGAAGAGGCCACCTGCCCGAACATACACGAGTGTTTCAATAAGGGCACGGCCACTTTCATGATCCTCGGAGAAATCTGCACGCGCCGCTGCTCGTTCTGTGACGTTGCCCATGGCCGGCCGAAAGCGCCCGATGCCAGCGAGCCTGAAAACCTGGCGCGAACCATACGCGACATGCAATTGCGTTACGTGGTGATCACCTCGGTTGACCGTGATGACCTGCGGGATGGCGGCGCGGAACACTTTGCCCGCTGCCTGACAAGCATCCGTGCACTGAGTCCGGGTATCAAGCTGGAAATACTGGTGCCGGATTTTCGCGGCAAGGGCCGCATGGAACGCGCGCTGGAGGTCCTTGCAACCTCACCACCCGATGTTTTCAACCACAACCTTGAAACCGTCAAGCCCCTGTACCCGAACGTCAGGCCGGGGGCGGATTACGACTGGTCATTGAAACTGCTCAAGCGTTTCAAGGCGCAACACCCGGAAATACCGACCAAGTCGGGAATCATGCTGGGGCTTGGCGAAACCGCCGAGCAGGTGGAGCAGGCGCTGAAGGACCTGCGGGAACACGATGTTGACATGGTCACGATCGGCCAGTACCTGCAGCCAACCCCTCACCACCACCCGGTTCTGCGTTACTGGACGCCAGCAGAATTTGCAGAATTTGCTAAACTCGGTTATACAATGGGTTTTACACATATTGCCTCCGGACCGCTGGTGCGGTCTTCCTATCATGCGGATTTGATGGCTGAGGAATCCGGTCTCATCGATTGAACCGGACGCTGCTACAGGGGGATTTGGTCGCTGGATGGGCTCGCCTAAACTTTTGACCCTTGCCTCGGGGCTTTACCGGGTGATTTAATAGTTCACGGAATTATCGAAACCCGGCAACTCATGGCCGGGTTTGTGGTCACTGGCTTTAGTGTTTTTGAAAATTTTGATTTCGGAGTAAATGAGTTTGAGAGCAATCAGCTTATTATTGGTGTTACTTGTCAGCGCGCCGGTCTGGGCGGTCACGCAGCCGGCGGAGCCGGTAACGTTCAAACCCAGCCTTGAGCAACGCCTGCGGAGTAACCTGGCGACCAAGTTCCTGGCCAACTGGCACTACAAGGAAACCCGTCTGGATGACGAATTGTCGGTCAAGATATTTGACGGCTATCTTGAATTGCTCGACCCGGGCTACAGTTTTTTTCTGGCCTCTGATATCGAAACATTCGCACCTTACCGGCTGCACCTGGACGACGCATTGCAGCATTCCGATCCGACACCCGCCTATGAGATGTTCAACGTGTATGTTGAGCGCGTGAGGGAACGTGTCACACTTGCCCGCGAACAACTCAAAAAGCCGATGGACTTCACCATCGATGAAAAGTATTTGTGGGACCGCAGCGATGTCAAATGGGCAAAGACGCAAGCAGAACTGGATGAATACTGGCGTCAGCGCGTCAAGAATGATTACCTGCGTTTGCGTCTGACCGGCAAGGACGACGCCGCTATCGTAAAAACCCTCGACGACCGTTACGAAAATCTGGATCGGCGTATTTCAGAATTGAACTCGGATGATATCTTCCAGTTCTTCATGAACGCCTTTGCGCAATCCATCGAGCCGCATACGGCCTACATGTCGCCGCGCAGTTCGGAGAATTTCGAAATTTCCATGAGCCTGTCACTGGAGGGTATCGGTGCGCTGCTGGGTCGCGAAAGCGAATATACCAGCATCGCCAGCATCGTACCGGGCGGCCCGGCCGACAAGCAAGGCGGCCTGAAGGCCGGTGACAAAGTCCTGTCGGTCGGCCAGGGCAAGGACGGTAAAATGCAGGATGTCGTGGGCTGGCGGGTAGATGATGTCGTTGACCTGATCCGTGGCGCCAAACACACCATCGTGCGGATTGAAGTTCTCCACGAGGACACCGGTATTGACGGTCCGGCGGAAATCATCGAAATCGTCCGTGATGAAGTCAAGCTGGAAGAGCAGGCTGCAAAGAGCCGCATCATCGAAGTACCGGATGAAAAAAATGCAATGGTCAAGGTGGGCGTCATTGAACTGCCGGTGTTTTACCTGGATTTCAATGGCCGGGCGCAAAACCTGCCCGACTACCGTTCGAGCACGCGCGATGTCAAAAAGCTGATCGAAGAAATGAAGGCCCAGGGCATCAAGGGTTTGATCGTCGACCTGCGCAATAATGGCGGTGGTTCACTGCTGGAAGCCACCACCTTGACCGGTCTGTTTATTGACGAAGGCCCGATCGTGCAGGTACGCAATTCCAGCGGCAGGATAAGCACCGAGGAAGACACCGAGCCGGGCGAGGCGTGGGATGGCCCGCTGGCCGTCCTGGTTAACCGCTACAGTGCGTCCGCTTCAGAGATTTTCGCCGCTGCCATCCAGGATTATGGCCGTGGTCTGATAATTGGGGAAACGACATTCGGCAAAGGTACCGTGCAGAACCTGGTGGACCTTGATGATTATGCCCCGGCAGGCGATGCTGGAAAAATGGGTCAACTGAAAATCACCATGGCGCAGTTTTTCCGCGTCAATGGAGGTTCGACGCAAAATCGTGGTGTTGAGCCCGATATCGATTTCCCGTCGGCCGGTGACCCCGGGGAATATGGTGAACGTTCACTGCAGAACGCCTTGCCGTGGACCAGTATTCCGACCGTCACTTTCAAGCGCGAAGGAGATCTGGATCGCCTCGCGGCGGTAACGGATTTCCGTTATCACGACAGGATTACGAACGACCAGGAGTTCAAGTGGCTACTCAGCGACGTGGAAGAGTTCAACCTCAACAAGGACAAGAAAGAAATTTCTTTGCTCGAAAGCACGCGTCGCGAAGAACTGGACCGCGAGGAAGCCAAGCGTGCGGCCAGGAAAGCCGCCCAGCAGGAAAATGGACCCCTGCTGGATGAGTCTGACGAACTGGCGGTCGCAGCGGAGTCGGTTGAAGTCGATGATGATACAGTTGCGGCAGCCGCTGCGGGTGAACAGGATGATGACCGGCCAGACCTGTTGCTGCGCGAGTCCGCGCGTATCGTCCGTGACATGATCGAACTCGGCAACGATGAACCGGCACTGGCCAGGCAGTTCTCACTGCTGAGCAAGGAAGGCACGCCGAAGAGCCTCAATTGAGCATGGCTGCCCAAGCCGGGTTATGCGGGTATCGATTGACATTCGTCCTGCATGACAAACCGGCTGATTGACGGTTTCCGCTGGGTGGCGAGCCCGCCCTGCCTTGAATAAGTGACTGACATGAAAAAGGTTTTATTCGCTCTTGGTCTTGTGTTGCTGGCCATGGATTGCAGCAGCGGGCAGCAGTCCCATGCCAGTATGGAAACGGAAACCACTGCCGCAAAAGCCGCGATCCAGCAATTGGCCGGCGCCTTGCAGACAGAACTCAAGGGTGCGATTCAGGCGGGCGGACCAGTCTCGGCCATCGGGGTCTGCAACACGCGGGCCATGCCGATCACGCAGAAGGTAGCCAGTGAACAGGGGCTGCTCCTGAGTCGCGTAAGTCTGAAAAACCGTAATCCCGCCAATCTGCCTAACGAGTGGCAAACCGCCGTTCTGAAGGGTTTTGAGCAGCAAAAGGCCGAAGGCAGGGATAGCGGCAGTCTTGCCTGGTCGGAAACCGTCGAGGTCGATGGCGGACAGGAGTTTCGTTTTATGCAGGCCATACCCACCGGTGATGTCTGTCTGCTCTGCCACGGGACACAGCTTTCAGCCGAAGTCAGCCAGGTGCTGACAGAACTCTATCCAATGGACCGGGCTACCGGTTACCAGGCAGGCGATATTCGCGGCGCGTTCGTGGCCATTCGCAAGACTTCAAACCAGGGAAGCTCTGATTAACCCAAAAGAACAAGACACGCCGTCTGCGGAATTGCCGTCCTTGCAGATACCCCGTAGCAGGTCGCTGATCTGGTCATTGCCGCCAGCCAGCCTGCAATGGCGCCGATCGTTGTAGAGTCGCTAGACCGGTTGGTTGTTGCCAAAAAATTACACCCTCCGCTCCTGCGACAGGTATTCCAATTGACTTGCTGAACCGGTTACGACCCGGTTATTTCTTGCGCCAGAGCCCGTTTGCATCCCGCACATAATTGCCGGGGCGGGTTTTCTCAATCGCGGTATTGCCACCGACCTGTTCAACCGCGGCAAGACTGGTGCCCTGCTCTGCGGCAATTTGCTGATAACCGGCCTTGCGCTGGGCGTTGACTTCGGCAACCAGTTGCCTGATGTCCGCGGGAACGTTTTGTGTCACCAGGCCGAGATAACCATCCGCCTGTTCACCGATCAAACCCTCCGCCTTGGGTTGTGTCAACGGGCTTTCGGCTATAGCAACCGGGACCGCCATCAGGCTGATAAGCAGCATGACAAAAATCTGTCTGAGCCATTTGTTTGAGTTCATCTTCATCTTTCCATTCCTTCCATGCATCCGCATGTGTTGATCCTGTCGGTTGTTTCCCCGTCAGTTGCAGGTCTCAGAACAGGTCATCTTCAAGCAGTTCTTCGACATCCTTTTCAACCTTGATCAGGATTTCGTGTTTGATATTGATGTTCATATTGATTTCAATCGGCTTCTCTGGCGCCTCAATCTTGACGGTCGGAGTGCATGCGGCACCAAGGAATAAAATTGCTAGCAGCATAGTTAATTGTTTCATTGCGCCACCACCGGTGTGATTTTCATTTGTGTATACAGTATCAGCTTGCTCTGAATGTTGCCTGAACAAATTTGGCTCTACTGCTGGCTCCTGATCTGTTTCAGAACCGATTCTTCAAAGCTGCCGGTCATGAACATGGCTTCGAACAGTGCCGGCAACGAACCGTTGATGTTCAAGTTGAACGCGACCGGGCGGCCTGCATACAGGTCGGGGTTATTTCCCTCCAGGCGGATGCCCATCAGGTAGGTGCCATCCGATTGGTAATTGAGGGTTCCCGAGAGATCCTCGAACTGAAAGTTTTCCAGCGCCTGCAGACCGATATTGCTGCCAGCGAGACCTTCCTTCGTATAGGCCAGACGGCCGCCACCGGTTGAGGCGAATATTCCGTTTTTAACGTGAAGGCCGGTTTGGTCACTGCCAACAGGCAATGTAATGTCAAGGAAACCGCTGCCTTGCAATCCATCGATATCGGCGTAGGCCAGTAACTTCTCGAGATTGATGTGGCTGAGCCTCGCCGTGGTGTCGGCAATTTCACGGTCTGCATAACGCAGACTGGCGACTTCGAGTTGGCCATCGAATACTTCCGCGTAGAGGTCCTTGAATTCGAATTGTTCTGTGTTCCCGACATTGAGTTCAGCCCTGATATCTTTCACATCGATGTCACCTGCCAGTTCAAGCGCTTGAATCGAGAGCGGGCCCTTTACCCACAGCCCCCGGTCATAGCCCGCGTCTAATTTGAAGCTGGCGCCGGAGACCCTGCTGTTGTGCAACGATGCGGCCATGTCGTGACCGCCGATGCGCATTTTTGCGGTGATCTCATCGGCGATCCTGATGTCGCCCGCAAGATCGAGATAGCCGTCCGTCAGCTTGACGGCAGCGGGCAATTGCACCCCGGCCAGTGACAGCAAGCTTGTCAGCTTCGTCAG
>JBFZEL010000416.1:0-4469 GCA_041306925.1 Lysobacterales bacterium | reverse complement strand
CTGCAGGTCGATCACATCCTCGAAGGCAGCGTGCGCAAGTCCGGTGACCGCATCCGCGTCACCGCGCAGTTGATCGAGGTGAATACCGACACCCATCTCTGGTCGGAGACCTTTACACGAGAACTGGACGACATTTTCGCCGTGCAGGACGAGATCGCCCAGGCCATCGTCAGTGCGCTGCAGGTGACCCTGACCGGCGAGAACGCGACATTGACCCAGTCCGATTCGACCGCCAATGCCGAGGCCTATAACCGGTACCTGCTTGGCCGCCACCTGTGGAATCAACGCTCGACGGAATCACTGCTGGCATCGATCAAGCCCCTGCGTGAAGCGGTCGCGATGGACCCCGCTTACGGCAAGGCCTGGGCAGCCCTGGCCGATAGCTATGTGCTGATTCCCGAATATGCGGGCAAGGGCATCGCGGAGTACATTCCACTGGCCCATGAAGCCATTGACAAAGCGCTGGCGATCAACCCTGCTTCGGCCCAGGCCCTGACCACCTCTGCCTACATCAAGTTCATGTATGACTACGACTTCAAGGGTGCCCATGCGGACTTTGAAAAAGCCATTGCCCTCGACCCCGGTTACGCCACCGCGCACCAGTGGTACGGCGAATTGCTGGTCGTTGAAGGCCGTCTCGATGAAGCGCTCGAAGAACTCAGGCTGGCGCGTCAGGCAGACCCGCTGTCACTGGTCGTGATCCAGAATATGGGCTGGTTCCTGACGTTTACGGACCGCCAAGAAGAAGCTTTTGCCTATTACGATGAAGTACTGGCGATCGACCCGCATTTCCAGAACGCCGTCGGCAACCTGGCGGTCCTCAACATGATCACCGGGCGGTATGACGAGGCCCGCGCCCGCATGCGCGAACTTGCGACCCTCATGAAGTTCGATCCGGCGACCGAACTGGCTACTGTCGATGCGCTCGAAAACCCGGCGTTGACCCAAAAAGCGGTCAGTCTCATCCAGCAGGATCCGGACATGCTCGAGGGCACATTCGGTAAGGCGCTGAACCTGATGCTGCTGGGTGAAGCGGAACTGGCGCTCGGCAATCTCGAAAAAGCCGTTGCCGAAGGCGACTCCTACGCGGTCCACATGAAACGCATGAACATCTTCGATCCGTTGCGCGAAAACCCGCGCTTCCAGGCCTTGCTCAAAAAGATGAACCTGTGGCCATGAGCTTTTTTGCCGAACTCAAACGCCGCAACGTCTTCAGGGTGGGCATCGCCTACCTGGTGGTTTCCTGGTTTCTGTTGCAGATCATCGATATCGTGGTCCCCATCCTGCTCCTGCCGGACTGGGTCGCGCGGTTCATATTCCTGTTGTTGGCGGTAGGGTTTATACCAGTCCTGATCGCTGCCTGGGCATTTGAACTGACACCTGACGGTCTGAAAAAGGAAAAAGACGTCGACCGCAGTCAATCCATCGTCACTCAAACCGGCCGCAAACTGGACCGCACGATCATCGTGGTGCTGGTTTTGGCGCTGGGTTATTTTGCCTATGACAAATTTTCCGGCCCTGATGAAGGGTCAGGTTCAATTTCTCAGGACACGGCCCCGTCAATTGATAGCGTAGTCAATGAGAAATTGAACCTGACCCCATCTTCGGACGAAAAGTCCGTCGCCGTTCTGCCCTTCATCAATATGAGCGATGAAGCGGAAAACGAGTATTTTTCTGACGGTATTTCGGAAGAGTTACTCAACGTGCTGGTGCGGGTGCCGGGTCTGCGCGTACCGTCACGCACCTCTTCGTTCACCTTCAAGGGCAGCACGCTGAAACTGGCCGAGATCGGCAGGGAACTGCAGGTCGACCATATCCTCGAAGGCAGCGTGCGCAAGTCCGGTGACCGCATCCGCGTCACCGCGCAGTTGATCGAGGTGAATACCGACACCCATCTCTGGTCGGAGACCTATACCCGCCAACTGGACGACATCTTCGCCGTGCAGGATGAAATTGCCCAGGCCATCGTCAGTGCGCTGAAGGTTACACTGACCGGCAACGATCAGGCCGCGATTCAATCCCGCACAACCTCCAGTGTAGAGGCATACAATAAATACCTGCTTGGCCGGCACCTATGGAATCAGCGCACACCGGCATCGTTGCTTGCCAGTGTCGAACCGTTGCAAGAGGCGATCGGAATGGATGCCAAATACGGCCGCGCCTGGGAGGCGCTGGCAGACGCCTATGCACTCATACCGGAATACCGCTCCGGGAGCATCCAGGAGTACATCCCGCTGGCGCACGCAGCCATCGATAATGCGCTCGCCATCAACCCCGAATCCGCACCGGCGCTGACCACCTCTGCGTATATCAAGTTCATGTATGACTACGACCTCGAAGGCGCGCGGACGGATTTCACCAGGGCCATGGATATCGATCCGGGTTATGCAACGGCACACCAGTGGTACGGCGAGTTATTGGCGGCCGAGGGCAAGCTGGATGCCGCACTGGACCAGCTCAGACTGGCTCGAATAGCCGATCCCTGGCGCACATCATGCCACATGATATGGGATGGTTTTTAACGTGGACCGACAGAAGCGATGAGGCCCACCAGTATTTTCAGGCATCGATAGAGTTAAACCCGAATTTTCAGAATGCGTACCGTAACCTGGCGCAACTGCAAATGAAGGAGGGCCACTTTGATCCTGCCCGCGAAAACATTCGCAAAGCGTTCTCGATCATGCAGATGGACCCTGCCACCCCCCTCGCCGTTGTCGATGCCCTTGAAAACCCGGCATTGAGGGAAAACGCAGTCGCACTGGTTTTGGCAGATAAGCAAACATTGGATGGTACAGCGGGCAAAGCCTGGATGCTGATGTTTCTGGGCGAACCGGAACTCGCACTGGATAGTCTCGAAAGGGGCTTCGAGCAAGGCGACCCCTACGCGGTGCACATGAAACGCATGGATATCTACGACCCCTTGCGCGAAAACCCGCGCTTCCAGGCATTGTTGACTAAGATGAATATGTGGCCATGAGTGCAGTTTTAGTGGCACCGCTGGTTTTTGAGCGGGGCAACTGTTATTAATAGCCAAACAGGATCGAGATAGTATTTATGCGTAAAACAGCCCGACCAGACACGCCGGCGTCATCGCCCTTGGTCAACCCCGGCGAAGACAGTCCCGGCGCTGCGGAATCAGGCCGGGAAATCATGCGGTCCGTGCTTGCAAAACCCCGCAAGCCCGCGGCGGATGACTCGCAGGGCCCCAATGTTTACAGCGGCATAGTGATCGGCACGCTGGCAGAGCCTGCCGAAGACGGACGCCCCATGGTTTATTATCCGGGGATTCCCGGCGATAAGCCCCTCACTGCAATTGCAACCGGGAGCCTGACCGGTCATCAGGCCGGACGCGAAGTCGCCCTGGGTTTTGTAGAAGGCAATCCGGTCTTGCCCATCATCCTGGGGTTGATCCAGAAAACCGGTGCGTTAGAGCAGTCCGCTACCCTGGAAACTTCGGAAACCCAGCTGGTAGACGTGCAACTCGATGGCGACAGGCTCACATTGACCGCTGATCGCGAAATAGTCCTCAAATGCGGCAAATCGAGCATTACCCTGACCCGGGAAGGCAAAGTCATACTCAAGGGCGCCTATCTGTCCACGCATTCGACCGGCGTGAACCGCATCAAGGGCGGTTCAGTGCAGATCAATTAAGTCATGTGTCCAGCGAAATCCATCATCATTGAAGAGATCGTCGATCAGCATTTTGAAGAGGCGGCATTTTTGTGGTCACAACGCGATGCTGCAGCGACCGCTTCAAACTGCACATTACCAGACCTGGCTTTTCTGGATGAGCGTGTGGAAGCCCATATCGACGGTTTAAGACTTGCGGGCGAGTATGGATGGAAATTATGTGAAGCGGGCTTGGATATTGAAGATCCCGGTACATTATTCGCCGCATCCGTTATCGCATTTGAAAGCGGCGATAAGGATCGAATTGATTTGGTTGTAGGTGCCAGTAGCCAATCACAAGCAGCTTTCAGAGCCGTTGTTTCCGCGCTTGGTTGGATGGACTACAAACACTTCAAGGCCTTAATAATCGGCTTGGTCAGTGCTAAATCACAACTTTATCGCAGACTGGGGATCGCTGCCTGTGGCATTCGTCGCATCAATCCCAAGAACTATCTCGATGAGGCCTCGAATAGTTCGGACCTTTTTCTCAAAGCACTGGCTTTTAAATCTGCTGGTGAATTAAAACGTGTGGATTTGCTACCACAGCTACAAAAACATTTTCAGCATGAGGATCACACCTGTCGTTTAGAGGCTGCGAAGTCAGCGCTATTACTTGGTGATAGTGCCGCCCTGGACACACTTGCTGCCTTTGTGCTTTCGCAATCGGAACATACATTGCCTGCCATGCAAACCGCCCTCCGGGTCGCCGATACAGCAACAGCAAGAAATTGGCTCAAGGAACAGTCAAAAATTCCGGAACAAAGACGGCAGGTACTCATCGGAGCCGGTATTACAGGCGA
>JBFZEL010000415.1:0-5552 GCA_041306925.1 Lysobacterales bacterium | reverse complement strand
GCGCCTGTCGCGCCGCCCAGCAGAGGCTTATGACAAAACACAGTAACCGCTATTAGCTTACCTTGGCGGTCGTCAGATCGTAACTGAATTCCTTTTCTGTATCCAAAGAACCGTCAGCCTTTTGGTCCGCAATTTTCACATTGCACTGTGAAAACGACAGATTGACGGTGTCGTTGGCAGTGTCTGACTCGACACTCTGTTCAACCGACATGACCAGGGCGTGTTTCAGAGTTACCTTCATCCATGCTTCGGGTTCTGCGCCGCCTGTGTTCTTGGTACATTCGATCTTTACTTCATCAAAATGCGTACCGTTCAGCATTTTTTGAAACATTGCGATAGTTGCACTGCCGATCGTCGCCTCAAAATGCAAATTTTCAAACTTTGCGATACCCGAAGCCAATCCGATCTGGTTGCCTCCGCTCGCTTCTCGTGCGCAATTCCAACCCCAGTTTGTCACTTCGATCCAGCCTTCGTGGGACGCCTTGTTGCACGGGCCCGTAATGCCGGTAAACCATATATATTCAGCCATCGTCAAAATCCTCTATAAAATAGTTGGGAAAAAATACCTAAAACTCACCAGTGCATATTTGCTGTGTCCCGATCCTGTTAAAACCGGTCAAAGACTTCAGCCACACGCGCTGCCATAATACCGAAACGCTACCTGCATTCATGTGATTCAGCCCACAGACTTTCAGGCTTAAAGCCGCGCCTGAAAGTCTGCTGCCTGTTTCTTGACACCCAGCGCCTTCAAGCACCCTTGGCTGAAGGCAACTTGGAAACCAGACGCAACGACACGGTCAGGCCTTCCAGTTGATAGTGGGGTCTCAGGTAGAACCGGGAACGGTAATAACCCGGGTTGCTGTCATCCGCCTCTACCACCACTTCCGCAGCCGCCAAAGGCTTCCTGGCCTTGACCTCTTCGCTGGAATTTCTCGGGTCGCCGTCAACATACTGTCGAATCCACTTGTTGAGCCAAATCTGCATATCTTCCTGTTCCTTGAAAGAGCCGATCTTATCGCGCACGATACATTTCAGATAATGCGCGAAACGGCAGGTTGCAAACAGGTAAGGCAGACGGGCAGCCAGGTTGGCATTCGCCGTAGCATCAGGGTCTTCGTATTCCTGCGGTTTTTGCAGTGATTGCGCGCCGATAAACGCCGCAAAATCAGAGTTCTTCTTGTGAATCAGTGGCATGAAACCATTCTTCGCCAACTCCGCCTCTCTGCGGTCACTGATGGCAATTTCGGTGGGGCATTTCATGTCAACGCCACCATCATCCGTCGGGAAAGAGTGGGTTGGCAAACCTTCAACCGCGCCACCTGATTCAATACCACGAATCCGTGAGCACCAGCCATACAGCTTGAATGACTTGTTGATATTGGTGGCCATGGCAAACGCAGCGTTACACCAGAGGTAATTGTTTGAATCCGCTTTTTCCGTGTCTTCTTCAAAATCGAATGCATCAACCGGATCGGTCTTGGCGCCATAGGGTGTGCGGCCGAGGAAACGCGGCATGGCCAAGCCCAGGTAACGGGCGTCATCGGATTCACGCAATGAACGCCACGCGGCATACTCGGGTGTTCCAAAAATCTTGGTCAGGTCACGTGGGTTACTGAGTTCGCCCCATGAGTCAAACTGCAAAGTCCTGGGTGATACCGCCGAGATAAATGGTGCGTGCATCGCCGCACAGATCTGCGCCATGCCTTTCAGTATTTCGACATCCGGGGGGCTATGATCGAAGTAGTAATCACCCGTTAAACAACCAAAAGGTTCGCCACCAAACTGACCGTATTCCGCCTCATACAACTGCTTGAAGAGCGGGCTCTGGTCCCAGGCTGTGCCCTTGTATTTTTTCAGGGTTTTGCCCAATTCGCTCTTGGAAATGCTCAAGACCTTGATTTTCAGCGATTCGTCGGTCTCGGTATTTTTGACCATGTAGGAGAGTCCGCGCCATGCGCTTTCCAACTGCTGGAATTCCTCGTGATGTATGATCTTGTTCACCTGTTCGGTCAATTTCTGATCGATTTGCGCGATCAGCGACTGGATCGAAGCGATAGCATCCTCGGAGACGATCGCGGTGTCTTTGAGCACATATTCGGCGAGGGTTTCAACCGCTGAACTGATTTCTTCCCGCGCACGATCAGTCTTGGGTTTGAACTCCATGTTCAACAATGCGGCAAAATCACTGCTTTCAACGGTCGCTGCCGCTGCCTTTTGTCCGGAGACTTTCTTTTCTTCAGCCATGGTTATTTCTCACCTTTATCATCTGAGCCGTCATCCGGCTTTGGTTCTGCGACCAGGGACCGCAGCAGCGTCGGGTCCTTGATGGCGTTGGCAATCAATTCCTCGGCCCCGGTCTTGCCGTCCATGTAGGTCACAAGATTACTTAACTGGGTACGTGCTTCGAGCAATTTGCGCAGGGAATCAACTTTGCTCGCTACCGCGGCCGGAGAAAAATCGTCCATGCTTTCGAATGTCAAGTCGACATTCAGCTGACCTTCGCCGGTAAGGGTATTGTCGACGCGAAACGCAGCGCGTGGTTTCATCGCTTTCATACGATCATCGAAGTTATCGATGTCAAACTCCAGAAACTTACGCTCTGCAAGCGGCGCTGGCGCCTCGGCGGGTTTACCGGCAAGATCGGCCAGCACGCCTTGTATAAATGGCAAATGGACCTTTTTTGCCGAACCGTAGAGTTCTACGTCGTATTCGATTTGAACACGCGGCGCGCGATTACGCGCGATGAATTTTTGACTACTTTCAGAACCCATTATTAATCTCCTGACTTAAGTTCATTATTAAAAATAACATAGGTGTTATTAGGCCTGTGGTTAACTCTGACGCTTACTTGAAATACGTTGCTCCAATCACTTCGTGTTACCGCTGACCACCTGCACTTGTGGTACGCCGGCAGGGGCCAGTTCATTCATGATCTCAACAAATGACATGGGCACAAGACGTTGTGCTCTCCGCATCAACAGCGGAATAGGACTCGATGGTTCCTGCCGGGTGTAGTAGTCACATATCTTGTCGATCATATTGATTACATCGGCGCGGCTGTTAATAGCTCCACTCATATTCACACCACTCACTGTAACGGGTGAACCTTGCTCTTGAGCACCGTCAGAAGCCTGGGGATTTTCAACCTCAATTGCTGCGGCAGCGGCAGGCGCATATTTGTTAACTACCTGATGAATCTCACCCAACGCTTTCATTATTGTGTCAAAGTTGACTTCCGGCGCGTTCGTGGCCAGGCGACGGCAAATTTCAGCGGTTCGTTTTACTTGTGCAATGGAACCCCGCACACCCTCGCTCAGCGCACTTATCTTTTCGGCATCCGCGTTGGCAAATGCGCCCTGAATCAATCCGATATCCTGGGCTTTTTCGTCTCCAACAGGCTTCCTTTTACCTTCGGCCAGTTCGATGTCACGCAGAGAAAATGTGCCGAGCCCCTTGACTTCAAGCAGCGGGGCCTTCTCGAGTCCAAAACTGACGATTTCATTACTATTTAATAACTGCAGGCAACTTACCCGCGCGGTCGCATCGTTGTTATCATCGGCATCGAGAAGGGGATAGATATTGTCCCAGAACACTTCGAGACAGGTATTGAGCGATTCCATTGATTCACTGAATGCCTTCATACCTTTTAAACTCAAATCCGCGAGAGCCCCATTGGTCAGAACCCGCAGGTCGCGTGTCCGCTTATTCAGGTTATCGACCTGCTCGGCCACGCCTTTCCAGTCAGGGCCCGAACCGGGAATGATGGTACCGCCGAATTGCTGCTCGGCGGTCGACTGCATCATGACTTCCATTTCCTGGAACACCGGATCGTATTCCAGGTCTTCGCCACAGGGCAGGTCTCCGGATATTGGCTGTCTTAACTGTTCAGCCGAAAGTCGCATTCTTCACTCCCAGATTAAAAATATTCACCAACCCCGGGCAAAAAAACAAGAAGCCGTGCAATTGTCCAAGCCTGGCTCGGATATTACACTTCAGGGTTGCTGCATTTACCGTTCGTAATTTAATGTTTACAAGATATATTGAAATCGTCTATAGAGTATAGTGTAAATTTGGCAAGGCGCAACATGCGAAATGAAGATGCAAGGCGGCGCACGCCAGAATTGATTGATAAGGCTCTGAATTCAAAGACTATATTGTTAGTTTAATGTCATCACCCAGACGCCAGAACCGCTTTAAACTAATGCATTTGATAAACAATGATTGTCATTTCAGTTGAGGAACAAACCTTCCGTGCTATGCTTTTACTTTATCGATCGGGGACACGACCTGGAGACTGATTAACGATGTCATTAAGCGTAAAGATCACCAGTTACCAACGCCTCACCCCGAACCAGCAATCGGTGTACCGGGCGGCATCCGATTCGTTTACGATCGGCAGAAACCATGAGAATGACTGGGCCATTCCCGACCCGCAGCGATTCCTATCCGGCGTACACTGCCGTATTTCCCAGAAAAACAACGACTGGTTTATAACCGACACCAGCACCAATGGTGTTTTCCTGAACGGTTCCGAAGCGCGCTTGACCCGCAATCAACCGGTTGCGCTCAATCCCGGTGACAGGTTCAGGATCGGAGACTACGAATTCGAGATTATCATTGAAGACGAATCAATGGCGGGCAATCCGCTCACCGCCAATGAAGAAACCATGACAGGCGCCGATCCTTTCGATGACCCTTTCCCCGCCCCGGGGACGCCCAGACAGGCAGAGCCCGTTTCGCATGCTGATCCATTTGACGATGACCCGTTTGCCGAAGCGGTTCCGGACAAGCACGTAGTACATGCTGATATGGATTTTATGAGCGACCTGGAAAAGCCCATCTCTTCGCTGGGTGATAATCCACTCGCCGGTCACGTCAGTATTGACAGCCTCATGGGTTTCGACGATGTCATGGATTTCGAGGAACCGGAATCTGCAGCGAAGCTGGAGCAACGCCGCACGCCACTGCGCGAAGCATTCAAGCCCGCAGGTCTGAGCGGGGCACCTTCGCCACCGCGCGCAGCGTCGCCACCACCGGCAACGTCGCGCGCAGCCGACACCTTCCAAGCGGCATTTCCCGATGAGTTTCCGGATGACTGGGATGAATCAACCGGCATGCTCAAAATTCCCCAGCAAGAAGAGCCGTTTGGCCCTGCCGGGTCCGATATCATCCCGGATGACTGGGACGAAGCAACCGGTATGCTCAAGGTTCAGGCGCCACCGGCTCCACCCAGGGCCGTCACTCCGGCACCCCCTGCCCCACCACCGCCACCCGCAAGAGCGGCGCAGCCGCCCATGGCGCAACCACCCGCGGCGCAACCATCGCGTCCGGTGCATGCGCCCGCCGCTGCCGCAGCACACGGCCAGGGTGGCGACGCGCTGACTGCGTTCGCCCGTGGCGCGGGTCTGGAATTGAGCCAGATAGCCGGCTTCGAGCAGGATGTTCTGTTCGAGCAAGTCGGCAGAATGCTCATCGGTTTCACCGAGGGCCTGATCCAAACGCTGGGTGGCCGCACGCATATCAAGAGCGAGTTCAGACTGGATCAGACCATG
>JBFZEL010000414.1:0-11608 GCA_041306925.1 Lysobacterales bacterium | reverse complement strand
CACGATCCAGCCGGACTTGGTCTTGACGAAAGTGATATTGGACAGGTCGTAGCCGCGGACCTGGTAGATGCCATCGGTCACCTCGAACAGGCCATTCAGCATGCCCAACTGGGCATTGCGCCAAAGACTGGGATTGACGGTGTCCGGTGCGGGCCTGTCGAGACCGATGAACGCCTTGTAGGCCTCCAAATCCCAGATCACACGGCCATTGGCATCCTTGATGGTCAGGGTCTTCGGCGTGGCGATGAAGCCCTTTTGGGCATTCTCGAAATCCGCTTTGTTCTGGAAAGGCAGCGACTGCTGAACCTGGAGGTTGGCGGCTTGGGTCGCCGCCGTGGCAGGCTTGCTGAGCACAGGTTGGGGCGCGCTTTGCTGCGCCATTGCGACCGGAGCGCCGAGATTGGCTGCCAGAAGCAACAGGGCAGCGCGACGAGCACTGTGGCGAATTCCTATGGGACTTCTGTTCATGATCGGCTCTCCTCTTGAATGCGGTGACATTGGTTGGGTGATTGGTCAGCTAACTTTTGTTTATGTAGAAATTCCGGCATATCAGGTTTGTTTTCTGGATATGCCCCCTCGATATTTGATTCTGTCCAGAACCCCGTTGTTTTGCAAACGTATTTTGGACTTCTGTTTCTGGAAAAACTTGTCACCAATCAGTTTTTACTGCTATGGCGTATGCCTTTCCTGCAAGAGGTGGGGAGAATTACAAATTTTCGCTTTTGAGCAGGATTTGCGTTCTTCACTATGCGTTGAAAACCGAGATGTCTTTGGACTGCCGAACCTCACCGCGGCCGTACACTTCCACGACGCCGGCTGTTGTCACGTGTGTGCAGGGAAAAAGTCCCCGAAGAGGAGTACGGGGCCCTGGGTTGACCGGCCGGCACGCCGGCCGGTTGAAAAATTACACCCAAAATCAGTGTTTTTCCTCGTAACCGGTGAACATTTCCCTGAAGTGGGTTACCGGTGTTTTGCCGAGCGCGCCCATGTAGGCGTGGATCATGGTGAAAGACACGAAGAAGATGTAGATCAGAACGTGGATGGTATTGACGACAGCCACGCCGCCCAGCATCGCGATCACGCCTTCGAAGCGTTTGACATCCCACATTATCAGACCGGTTGCGAACTGGATGGGCACCACCAGCAGCATGACGATCTGGTAGGTGATGCTTTGCATCGGGTTGAACTTGTCGTGGGGCAGCACCTTGTGCGGGCTTTTTTCGCCTTTGAAAATGCCGTAGCTGTAATACATGATCTGTTTGAACGCCTTGTCAAAAAACTTCCTGGCATTGAGTTCAGGGTGGTAGTTCGTGATCCGGTCGGAAAAAATGTAGAACCCCAGCCAGACAAAATAGTTGGCGATGACCGCGAACGCCACCCAGTTGTGGGTCTTGACCGCCGTTTCAAAGGACATCAGGTTGATACGGTCCGAGTACCTGATAAACGTGCCGGTCAGGATCAACGTGACGAAACCCAGCGCGTTCAGCCAGTGCCAGATGCGCACCGGCAGCGGGTTGATGTATAAATCGCTGTCCTTGGTCTTGATCCAGGCCTCAGGGTTATTTTGTTCTGATGGCATGGTTGACATCA
The DNA here is from genome assembly GCA_041306925.1 of Lysobacterales bacterium. Classification (GTDB taxonomy): domain Bacteria; phylum Pseudomonadota; class Gammaproteobacteria; order Xanthomonadales; family SZUA-36; genus SZUA-36. Next base: position 10,018 of record JBFZEL010000414.1, on the reverse strand, counting down.
CTTTTCTCCTCTTTCCATGTACTCTCTGATCATTTTACCGAGGGTAAAATGCCCGACTGGAACAGCGATGCCTGCCGCCAGTGACAACAACAACAGGATATCCAGCAGCTTGCTGGGGTTGCCTCCCAGCGCATAGAAATCACTGATGGATTCAATCTCCTTCACGGAGCTCAAAACCTCCCTGTCGGCTGCAAAACTCTCTCTCCTGCCGTCCGGCGTCGTGATCGAAACCGTGACGTTCTGCTTTTGCCTCCAGCCCGGTTCGTGGCAACTATCACAGGTCCTGACCGCGAAACTCTTGCTGGCAATCTGGTGTGCCGCGACCCCGGAAATGACCTCCATGCGACTGCGCAGGGAAATGTCGACGACCTGGCCATCATTGCCGAGACCACTTCTCGCTTTCCATATTTCCAACGGGTCTCCGCTACCGCCTTCAGCCTCGATGGCCTGCAATTGTTCCTGGATGGGCGCATCACCTTCCCGCATGGCCAGCGGGACCCCGGCGGCATTGTCATACAGATGCAGGTCAAATTTATGTTTGGCGAAGGGTGCGTGGCAGACCGCGCAGGAAACGATATCGAGATGGGTTCCGGAGTTGGGTAACCACTGGTTGTGCAACAGCGTCACGTTCTCGTGACAGGCGATACAGGTGGTTCTCAGGACATCACCGATCGCCAGTGCCGTGACCTCGTGGGAATGATGGCAGTCGGAACAGATCGGCGCCTGGATATGACTGTCACGGATGGTATTGCCATTGATCCTTGCCTGCCCGTGCACGCTGTCTGCATAGGCGTTATAGATGCTCTCGTGGCAATTCTTGCAGGGCAGACCCGTTTCCGCCTGGTAATCGGCCATCGATACCGGCGCGTGCGGGTTATGGCAACTGCTGCAAACCGGCGCCTTCGTATTGCCCTGGGCGACCAGGGAAGAATGCACACTGCCCTTGTACTGGGTGTATTTCTGCTTGTGACACTTGCGGCAGCTTTCGTTCAAATCAACAGAAAAATCCCTTTCGCTGGTGATGGCGATATTGGTGTCTTTCGACGGGTGCTTGTTTTTGCCAATCTCGCGGTGGCAACTGACGCAGCTGACGGTGCCGTGCGCTGAAGCCACGTAAGCCTCTCCGGGCACCTGCAGGGACATCTCCGTGCCGTCTTCCAGCAGCTTGGTCTTTTCCCGTTTATGGCAGTTAAGACATTTATCATTCTTCCGTTGGGTCTCCTCGATCCTCAGCGTGGCGGGGTCCTTGGTCACCGCATTGTCCGCCTTGCCCGGCGCTGTCTCCACCGCGGTTGGGGCCGCTGCCTGCACCCCGGCAGCGGGTTCCGCGGTGACGGGTGCTGTTTCTGCAGCGGCAGGCTCCTCTGCCTGTGATGCGTATAAAACACCACAGAAGGCCATAAAAATTAACAAGCCAGGCAACACGGCGAGCGTATTACCCCTGATTTTCCGGACCAACATCCTGAATCTCCTCTTGTGGGCCGTTGCAATGCAGGCCGGGACCTGAAACAGGTCCCGGCACTTCTGGAAAAGCTGTTTTTTTTTACTTATTCATCCGCTTTTTTGAATAGGCCTCGAAACCCAGCTTCGCAAACATGTAGAAACCTACGAATGGTAAGGCAATTACATAACCGAGAGCAATGAAAGGAGAGGCGAAAAACAGGCCGACATTCTTGAGGGCCTGCGCGACGGACTTCGGCGCGGCTTTTGCCACTTCAACCCTGGCTTCGGCACTGGTTTCAGCACTTTTAGCCACCTTCGGGGGAACAGCGGCCTGGTGTTTGACCTGGCCGGCGTCATGCAGTGCTTTCAGGGTGACGCTTTCAATCATTTCCGGGGTAAGCGGCTTGCGGACGAAGCCATTGGCGCCGAGCACCGAGGCCCGGACTTCATTGGCCTGCGTACCGTAACCGGTAATCACCACCACGGGTGTCCACGGGCACCTGGCCTTGATGCGTTCGGTTACTTCCAGGCCATCCATGCCGGGCATCTTGATATCGGTAAAAACGACGTCGAAATTCTTGTTTTCCATGGTTTCCAGAGCCTGCTCCCCGTTCAGCGCCGTGCTGACCTCGTAACCTTTATCGGAAAGAACCCGGTCAAAACTGCGACCGACCACTGCGTCATCGTCAATGACCAGTACCTGTAATTTTGTGTTCATGATGTTCTCCTTGTCTCGATTAATGGATAGTTAATTCGTGTTCTTTCGTGGTCACGGATGCGTCGTCTGATTGCCGTTCATCGCGCTCACTGTGCAAAGCCCAACGCTTCTGGTTGATGGCGTTGCGCGCCGCCTTGACGATTTCAGCCGGACCCAGTGGTTTGGCCAGGTAATCGAATGCCCCAAGCCGCAGGGCCTCTTTTGCCGACTCAATACACGGATAGCCGGTGATGATCACCACCTCGCTTTTGGGCCAGCGTTGTTTGATGGTTTTTAATACGTCCATGCCATCAAGACCCGGCATCCGCAGATCGAGCATGACGACATCAAATGGATCCTGTTCCATTACCTGCAGTGCCTGCCTGCCATCTTCGGCCGCCCGGGCGTTGCAATCAGCGCCTTGCAGGCTCCTCAAGTGACTGAGGCGCACTACCTCTTCATCATCTACTATGAGGATGTTGGCTTTATCATTCATGGGACCACCTCTCTGTGTTGTTTCACTTTGCACAGAAGCAACATCCGTGCCAATCAATGCACAGGTCAGGAGGCAAAATGTTTAACTTCTAAAATTCAGTCACTTAAATGATTTTGACAAGTCGCATTCAACCAGCTGATCGATGCGGTTTTTGTTCCAAACGTACATTTTTTTTGTACCGGGATATCGCGAGCAGATTGTTTTTAATCTACTTTTCATATGGTTACAGTACCGGACGCAATGTATAAATTTCGCATACAACGGCGTAATTTTTGCCTCATTAACCTATATACAGCAATGATGATCTAGGTCATTATCAGAATTGGCAGGCTGCCCTATATTGCGGTTTGTTGTTGATATTGCTCAACTCTTGCTAGGATGAGCACGCTGCACCCGGTTGCAGTTTGAAGTGAAGCCCATGTACAAACACATAATAAGGATCTGTTTCCAATGGCGCGTTTTAAAGAAGCCCTTTCCAGTTTAATTTTTAAATCCGATCCGCTCCCCCACTTAAAAGCCCTGCTTGTCACAGTCATTTTAATGACGGTCATGCAGGTTCCCCTGAGCCGCACCGCTTATGCGGAACCTGCGAACCCCAAGCTGGCGAATGACCGCTGTCTGAAGTGTCACGGCAGGGAAAATTTTTCGCGGCCAACGGCGAGCGGCGAAGCACGTTCACTGCACGTTGACGCGGAAAGATTCAAGGGCAGCGTGCATGGCAACCGTGATTGCGTGAACTGCCACAAGGACATCACCAAGGTTCCCCATATCAAAGGCGTCGACCGCAAGGTCGGCTGCGTCAAGTGCCACCAGGACCTCTGGGCGGAAAAACAACAGGGTGAAGAGAGCGCCGAACACGCCCGTCTCGGTGTGGTGGTCGAGCAGATCGAAAGCTACATGGGCTCCATCCATGCGCGTCCGAGCGTCGACGACGAGTCGCGCACCAATGCGAGCTGCTACAACTGTCACGATGCCCATTACATCACACCAATCGACACTTTCAGCCGCGACGAAAACAAGCTGAAAATTGCAAATATCTGCGGTAAATGTCACACCCGCGAACTCGACGCCTACATGACCTCGGTGCACGGTAAGGAGATCGGCAGCGGCAACACCAACGCTGCGGTGTGCAGCGATTGTCACACGGCCCATAATATCGATACTCCCAATGATGTTTCCGGAAGACTGGCGATCACCGCACAATGCGGCAACTGCCACGAGGACAAACTGGACAGCTACATAGAGACCTACCACGGCAAAATCACCCGCCTGGGTTACGGGGAAACCGCCAAGTGCTACGACTGTCACGGCTCCCATGAGATCAAGCGTGTGAGCGACCCGGACTCCAGGATGGCGAATGGCAACCGTCTGCAGACCTGCCAGACATGCCACGAGGGTGCCACGGAGGGGTATGTGACCTTCCAGCCACACGGAACGACCGACGATTTCAGCAAGTACCCCGAGATGTGGCTCGCCAAGCAAGGCATGATCGGCCTGTTGTTGGGCACATTTGCGTTCTTCTGGTTGCACTCGGCACTGTGGTTCTACCGCGAGTACCAGGACAGGAAACTCGGCAGGGACCGGCCGCACATCCGTATTGAAGATTTGGATATGGCCGAGGGCAAGACGCATTTCAGACGCTTCACAATCTGGTGGCGCGTGGCCCACCTGGTCGGCGCGCTTTCCATCATGTTACTGGCGCTGACCGGGCTCACTGTCCTGTTCTCGGGCAGCGCCTGGGCGCCCTATGTCATGAATCTGCTGGGCGGCCCCGTATCGGCCGGTATCCTCCACCGCGCCGGTGCGGTAGGGTTTATGGGTGTGTTTTTCATACACCTCATTTATTTCATGATCCATATCGGCAGGAACTGGAGGACATTCGAGTGGTTCGGACCCAACTCACTGGTACCCAACTGGGATGATCTGAAGGACGCGATCGCCATGTTCCGCTGGTTTTTCGGTCTCGGTCCGCGCCCGGTTCTCGAGCACTTCAGCTACTGGGAGAAATTCGACTACTGGGCCCCATTCTGGGGTATGACGATCATCGGCGTCAGCGGCATGATGATGTGGTTCCCGTCCGTAACCGCAGATTACCTGCCCGGCTGGGTGTTTAACGTCGCCGCCATCGTGCATGGTGAAGAAGCGATCCTGGCCGTAGTATTCCTGTTCACGGTGCACTTCTTCAACAACCATTTCCGGCCCGACAAATTCCCGCTGGATACCACGATGTTCACCGGCGTTGTTCCGCTGGAGCACTACCGGCATGAGCACAGACGCGAATATGACCGGCTGGTTGCCAGCGGCGAACTCGAAAAATACCTGGTGGATGCACCATCGGAACCGATGACGCGCGGCTCCGGCATACTGGGTACGGTGCTGATCATCATCGGACTCAGCCTGCTGACGCTGGTCCTGCTCGGGTTCCTGGGTATTTAGGTGTTGCGGATTAGGATGTGAATTGAGGACGGCAAAAACGCTATAATCAAAAAGGCAAAGCGGACGGTGAAGGCCACCGTCCGCACATTCGCAACCAGCTAACGGGGCCACCCGATTTCGAGGTCATATGAAAAACACTCTTTTCGGCGTTTTGTTCCTCACCCTGCTGGTTGCCTGTTCCAAGGAACCCCAATCCACTGAACCCGTCATTGACCTGGCCGCCGGCAAAGCGATCGCCGAGAAGGAATGCCTGGCCTGTCACGGTCTCGATGGACGCGGCGCAACCCCCGAAATTCCAAACCTGACGGCACAGCCGGCCGAGTACCTGGTCGAGGCCATGCACGCCTACCGCGACGGCGGCCGTCTGCACGCGGCCTTACAGGACATGACCATCGGCATGAACGAGTCGGACATTGCCAATATCGCAGCTTACTATGCCAGCCAGCCTCCACTTGAACCCGCCGGCGACCCGGCCACCGCCAGTACGGCATACACGCAAGGCGCCCAGGTTGCGGCGGTTTGTGAAGAGTGCCACGGCGAAAAAGGCATCAGCACCACCGAGGGCGTGCCCAACCTGGCGGGTCAACAACCGGCCTACCTGATCGCATCCACCCTGGAATACAAGAGCGGCGCCCGCAACCACGAGGACATGGGGGAAATGCTGGCCAACCTGGAGCAGGTCGACATTGAAAAAATGGCCATGTATTTCGCGGCACAATCCGCCCCGGTGCGCCAGGCGCCGCCATTCGGTGACCCGCTCGCCGGCGCAGCGGATTCCGCCTCCTGCGGCAAATGTCACGGCGCCCGCGGTATCAGCCACCAGCCACTGGTGCCAAGCCTGGCGGCCCAGGACCCCGTCTACCTGCTGCGCGCCAGCAAGGCTTACCGCGACCACGAACGCAGCGATGACACCGAAATGCCGGCCAAGAGTGACGGGCAGTACGACAACATCGCCGCCTATTATGCAACCCAGCCGATGACGGCGTCAGTTGAGGAACAAATGTCAGGTCAGGAGATGGCGGCAAAATGTGACCGCTGCCACAACCCGCCTGCGGGGCAAAGAAAACTGAATATCCCGTCGCTGCGCGGCCAGAGCCACGACTACCTGGTCAAGGCGATGACGGAATATCGCGATGCGGACCGCGAAAACTCGATGATGCACAAGATGAGCGCGCGTTACAGCGATGAGATGATCGAAGCGCTGGCGATCTATTACGCCGCCCAATAGCTTTTGAAGGAATATTCAGGCCAAAAAAAGCCCGGCAAGCGCCGGGCTTTTTTACTCAATAACTGACTCGTTCTACTCTTTTTTCGGCACCTCGTCGTGGCATTCCAGACAATCGACTTCCTTGCCGGGAGCGGTTTCCTCGTGCTCGAGGTTTTCAATGTAGGTATGGCAGTCGACACAGGTAAAATCCGCATGGCTTTCGTGAAAGAAACCACCTGCAGGATTATGCACCTGTGGACGGTCCGGATTGCTTGGCGGCGCCCGTTCATCATCAGCGTGACATTCCAAGCAGGTTTCGGCTTTAGTCAGATCCTCTGCGAAAGCAAGAGATCCAAAACCAAAAGCCAATGCGGACATAAAAACTGTGGCTGTTACGGACGTGAAAACTTTTCTTTTGTTCATAGCTTATCCTCTTCCTTCATAAGTGGTGACCCGGGTCAGGATAAATCCAATAGACTGAATCCATACTGAACCCGGCCAGGGTTAACGCAGGTGCAACCCAGGTGATTTATCAGCCCGCGCGATAAGCTGACATGTTAATGGATTGGCCACGGGATGAAAATACACTTTTTGCCATCTGAAGTGTTGATCTGGATCAATCATGGCGGATAGTCACACCGTGTTACAAACGAAGCCTATCGGTCTCTCGGCGATGCAAGCAGGTCCTCCAGGTTAATCAACGAAGAATTGATCCGGATAATTCCTGGTGCCTCTTTTTCACTGCGCGCGCGTCATTCTGACATAGGTCAATTAAGGCAATGTTAGTACCGGATATCATACGTGCGGGAAGTAGCCGACCGCGCTAAGCCCCTAACTTCACGAGGAGACGAAAGTGAATAAGCAACCTGTAACATTGTTAAAAAACATGGCCGGACTTGTATTGGGAATCGCAATGTTCCTGGTACCAGCAACCGTATTCGGCCAGGCCTTTGAAGGCTCAGAATTCTGCAAGGGCTGTCACGAGCAGAACTACCAGGACTGGAGCGCTTCGGGCCACCCCTACAAACTGATGAAGAGTGAACAGGCGCGTAACCGGCCCATTCCACTACCGCTGGGAACCACATGGGATGACGTTTCCTATGTTATCGGTGGCTACAAGTGGAAATCACGTTACATGGACAAACAGGGCTATATCATCACGGTCACAGAGGATGCAAATGGCAACCCCGTCAACGGTCTCAACCAGTACGACTACCTGACGGGTAAATGGGTTAATTACAATGCCGGTGTGGCAAACCTGCCCTACACCTGCGGATCCTGTCACACGACCAACTGGGTAAAGAACCCTGATCCGACCAACCTGTCCGGCAACCAGGACGGCTTGCCCGGTATCCACGGTAAATTCGATGTCGGCGGTGTTCATTGTGAACAATGTCACGGCAATGGAATGACAATGAATGTCGACGACTCTGCTGCAGCATGCGGTGTATGTCACTTCCGTACAGCAGCACCGGGTGCCGAGGTCAACGTGATCCCGGCCAGTGGCGGTTTCATCCAGCATCACGAGCAATACAACGAGCACCTGGCAAGCCCGCATGCCACTATGAAATGCACCACCTGCCACAATCCGCACAAACGCGGCGAATTCTCGATAAAAGAAGGCAGGGCCTGTGAAAATTGTCACGTCGCACAAGCGACATCCTACGCCATGAATTCCATGTCGGAATACGGTGTGGAGTGCAAAGATTGCCATATGCCATACGCCAGCAAATCCGCAGGTGCGCTTGGCCCGTATCAGGGCGATGTGCAAACCCATCTTTTTTACATCAATACCGATGACAGCGCCAGCATGTTCACGCCGGACGGCAAGTTCGTCGCATTGGACCAGGACGGCAAAGGCGCCGCGACCCTTGATTTTGCCTGCGTACGCTGTCATGAAACGCTTACAAAGAGCGATCTGAGCGCGTTTGCCAAAAACTTCCACGGCACTGACTCCAGCGTCAGCCAACTCGAATACATCGGTCTCAACCCGGGTCTCACCGGTAACTGGTGGGGCGGTCCACAGCGCAATGGTGAGGGCTTCCTGCTGGAAGTTGCCGAAGCCGGCGGTGTTTTGACGCTGATCGTGTCTTTCTACACCTACGACAAAGACGGTAAGCAGGTGTGGCTGATCGGGGTTGGGCCTGCAAACACGGGCATGACATCCAATGTGGAGGTATTTATCGCCTCCGGACGGAAGTGGGGTGAAAGCGCCAACCAGGCAGATTTCACCAAGCCATTTGGCACGGGAACTTTCACTTTCCCGGCTTGTGATGTCGGTTCCTTCGCCATCACGCCTAACGCAACTTATATGGCACAGGGATTTGGCGCCATCGGTTATGACCTGAGCCGCGATATCACGGTATCCAAAATCGCCTGCCCTTCACTTTTAAAATAGAAGCGCACCGAGCACTGGATAAAGGCTCTTTAAAATGAAATGAGGTGCCGAAAAAGATTCGGCACCATCACTCAAAAAGCAACGCCGTCCAATCGGGCGGCGTTTTTTTATGCAAGGCCAGGACTGCCCTGCTTCCAACCAGCCGTGCACTCTATATAATGCTCAATGCAAAAACCCAAACCGGAACCAAGAGACATGACCAACCTTAGAATTTTCTGCACCACGCTGATCCTGCTGAGCCTCGTCGCCTGCGACAGCAAGCCGGCCAGACCGGCCGCGACCATGCAACAGGACCTTGCCGTCACCGGCACCCAGTCATTCCAGGGTATCGAGCAGATGAAGGCCAGGCTTGCGATGAACCCGAATGACTTCGAGGCCCTCGCCACCCTCGGGGACATGTATTTCGAGGCACGCCAATACGTCGAGGCATTCCAGACCTATGACAGGGCGATCGCGGTCAACCCCCAGTGCGCGGACTGCTATAACGACCGGGGCCTGTCCCTGTTTTACATCGGCGACCCGACATCGGCACTGGAATCGTTCGACAAGGCCATCGCTATCGATCCGGGCTTCACGCATGCGTGGCTGAGCAAGGGTTATGTACTGATTTCAGAAGGCAGGTACCAGGAAGCCGTGGCCCCGCTCAACAAGGTCAAGGAACTCGATATCAACGGCCCGCTGGCCCAGCAGGCGGATGAGTTCCTGGCAATGGTAGCGGCAAACGGCAACCCATAGCGTCTGCGGTTTTTGCGGTCCATAAAAAACCCTGGTCGGAAACCGGGGCGAGCTAGATCCTGTACGCGAGCAACGACTCACACTTGCAAAAGGACTCAAGCTTTTGCGAGTCCACTATCTCGATAACCTGACCATTCACATCGATAACGCCCCATTAAAACTGCATCACGTCGTTTGTGGACATGCAATTTTTGACAAAGCACCATCAGGGCCGTTGACCAGGAGTATGCAATCCTGCAGGTGGCCATTGTTGTGCATCATGCAAAACACGCAGTATTTCAATTCTTTGCAGAGTCTTTAACTCTCGATAAATAACAATAAACGGAACATTGTTTATCACAAGTTCCCGTGTATTTTTTACTCGCCCTAAACGTCCCGCTGCCGGATGATTTGACAACATCATTTCTGTCGTGTCGATGATTTTTAAAACAACATCAATCGCTACAACAATACTATTTTCCTGTGCAATGTACGCTTCAACCTGGTCAAGGTCATCATTCGCCAGGTCAGTCCATTTGAGTTGCACGTTTGGCCTCCCACTTGGCCCTCACGTCACCATGATCCAGCAAGCGACCTTCGTCGGCCGATTGAATACCTTTTTCTATT
>JBFZEL010000413.1:0-3732 GCA_041306925.1 Lysobacterales bacterium | reverse complement strand
TTGCGGCGGCGTCATTTTATTGTTGCTGGCGGTTGCGTGCGCCAGCGCCCCGGCCGATCCGGTCCCGCTGGAAGACCAACTGGCGCAACTGGGTTTTGCCATCGGCCAGCCCGTCAAGCGCATTATCAATTACCCGGTCAGCGGGTGGAACAGTCTCGACCGGAAACACGTGATCATGAATTTTGGCGCAGCGCGCAACTACCTGCTGACCTTGCGCACTTCCTGTGACGATGTGCTGAGCGCGTCTTTGATCGCCTTCAGCACCACGGTTGGAAACCTGACCGACAATGACAAACTGCTGGTGCGCAATAGCAGCAACCACCTTTCACAGTGCTATATCAGCACGATCCACGAGCTCGAAAAAATCAACAAGACCCATAGCGGTCAATAGCGGTTCAGAGTATTTACCGGCCATGCAGCGTGGCACCGGGCCCCGCAACAGATGGATGCACCGCGCCCGCCTGAAGCGGCTAATCAGGCCAGCACCGTGCCACTGGTTTTTACATGCTGCTCGCGGTGCCGCGAGAAAAAGCCGAGATCGATCGTGCGGTCCAGTGTGGGTAAATGCAACCTCACGGGATCGTTGTCGTGATCCTGCCCGTCCTCGCAGGCCGTGATCAGCGCAGCCATCAGGTCACCGATCACCGGTGCATTCTTGAACTGGTTGCCGCTGGTCCCGACCGCCATGTAAAAACCCGGCAGTGACGATCTGTCATAGACGGGTATCCAGTCGGGCGTGGCGTCGTAAAGACCGACCAGGCCCCGTGCGGTGTTGGGTATGGCTAGCGCCGGAACACGTTGCGCGGCGCGCCACACCTGGCGTGTCCACTGCTCGGTCAGTTGCGTGTTGTAAGCATCGGCATCCACGTATTCCCTGGCATCGCAGGGCGGATCGAGCGAACCGACCAGGATGTTGTCACCGAGGTCAGGGCGCATGTAGATGCCGGCGTCACCGTCACCGACGACGCAACGTTCATGGCCGTTGGCGGTGCCTGGCGGCAATGGAATATGCGCAACTTCATGCCGCATCGCCCGTGTCTGCACACGCATGTCGTCCGTGACGCCCGCCAAGCGGTTGAGCACCGCCGAGTGCGGACCGGCAACATTGACCACGATGGGGGCCGCAATCACCTCGCCCGCAGCCGTCGTGACGCCGCGGACGCGGCCACCGGCACGGTTGATCGAAACAATTTTCGTATTGAAGCTGAATTGCGCGCCCAGCGCCTCGGCTGCCCTTTGCAGGTTGTGCGCCGCCAACTGCGGATCACCGACGTAGCCGGCATCCGCAATAAAGATCGCGCCCTTCAGTCGGGCCCCATTGCTGACACCGAAGGCGGGGTCTTCTGGCGGTTTTGGCGGGCCGAAGGAAGCGAGGTCGAAAGCGGGAAACCGCCTGGCGGTCTCGTCTGCAGAAAGATTTTCAAAGGCGACACCCACTGCCCGTATGGCGTCGATACTGTTCTGGAATAATCTCAGATCGCCTTCGGCCAGCAGCATCAGCATGCCGCACTCGATATAATGCGCGTGGCCGCGCTCGTCAGGACCTGCCAGGAATTCCGGCCAGCGCAACCAGCGCGAACGCGCCTCGTGCGCCAGCGCACAACTTTCAAACGCCGAGTAAAACGGCCGGACGATGCCGGATGAGTTGGAGGTCGAACCAAAGCCGGCAGCCGGCAGGGTGTCGATATTCAGTGTTTTGCATCCCTGCCGCGAGAGACCCAGGGCAATCGACACGCCGATCACACCCGCACCGATGATGATCACGTCCCATGTTCCGCCCTGGTTTGTCTGATTGGCCATTGCCTGTAATTCTATCCTCAAGACGCAATCGTGAGGGCAAAAAAAAACCGCGACAGGTCGAACCCGTCGCGGTTTTTTTCATGCGCCTCAGAAACGCTGCGTAAAGCGCAGCGCGTAAGACCGTGGCCGGTTGGTCGTCGTGGTCCAGGCATGGCCGGGCGGCCGTTCAAGATTTGGCAAGCCACCGTAACCCGGGTCGGAGATATTGATTTCCGCACGCTCGTCAAACAGGTTATTGATAAAGAAACCGAGCGTCCAGTTATCCTTGTCGATACCGGTGGATAAATTCACCAGCGTGTAGGCATCCATCTGCGCCCTGCCGGGATCGTTCAATGTATCCAGGTCATTCCAGCGCGAACCGGTGTAAGAAGCCGCCGCCTGGAAAAAGCCCGGCAGCGCGCCCACGTTGAAATTGGTGCGCCAGATACTCGACAACTGCCACTCGGGGACGTACGGCATCGGCGTACCCTCGGGTGCATTCGGTGGCTCACCATTGTCTTCGTCTTCCTGCGAACGCCAGAAATCGGTCTGCAGCGTGGCATCGTTGTAGGAGCCGGAAAAAGATACGGTGTTGTTTTCGTTGGCCGCCCAGGTCAGTTCCCATTCCACGCCCTTGGTCCTGGCGTGACCCACATTCTGCACGATGGTCAGGTTGGAAATGGTGAAATCGAGAAAACCGTACTGGAAATCGTTCCAGTCGAGCAGGTAGACCGCACCATTGAACCGCACCGAGCCATCGGCCAGCGTAGTCTTCCAGCCGACCTCGTAATTTTCGACGAAGTCCGGTTCGTAACCCGGGATGCCTTCGACCCTGGCGCGGTTCACACCGCCGGCGCGGAAACCCTCGGAATAGGTCGCATAAACCAGCTTGTCCTCGTCGATGCGGTATTCGAGGTTGCCCTTGAAGGCAAAGTCATCGCCCTTGGCCCGGCCGTCGAGAATCCTGGTGTCAAAGCAGGGGTACTGCACCTCGCCGCCTTCATCGGCAGGAATTTCAACAAACTCGCCGTCGATGTACTGGCCGGTACAATGCCGCAGGAAGCCGTTGAACCCGTACAGCGTATTGTCGTACTCGAAGTACCTGGCGCCGAAGGTGCCGGTGAATTTTTCGGTAATGTCATAGGTCAGTTCACCGAAAACGGCCTGGTCGCGGTCCTCGCGGACCTGTTTCGTCAACCACACCGCGTGGCCGTCTTCAATGACAGACCTGGCTACATCCACGTCGGGAACGGTATATTGCAGGTCGAAGTCGTGTTTCTGCTTCTGGTAGAACAGACCGCCAACCCAGCGGAATCGCTGGTCGGCAGACGACTGGAAACGCAACTCGTGGCTCTGGCGGGTGAAGTTATTGGTGGTGTCGACGTACTGTGTGCCGATGGCGCAATCACCGGCGTCATTGTAATAAACACAGTAACCCGGGGGATCGTAATAATCCGGGTTGGTCAGGATATAGGCCCAGTACTCGGTGTAGTCACTGTAGTCGTACTGGTAATCATGGGAGCGGTCGAGATAGGCACCCGCATAGACCATGTCGACATCGCCGATCCTGCCGTCCAGCGTCAACGAGGCCTGGTACCATTCATCGATACCGGAGGTTGGCCAGAGCCGACCGGTTTCAAGGTCGCCGAAGAATTCGGGGTTGTGCTCCCAGTAACCTTCGTTTTCCGCATTCTGCACGACCAGACCCGGGGTCACCGACCAGTTATCATTCAGATCGACCTTCAGCAACGCACGCATGCCTATTTTCGCGTTTTCGTTCTGGTCCTTGCCGGCAAAGTCGTAGTTATTGATCTCGTTGGATTGCGGACCGGGGAAATACATCGTCGTGGGCACCTGGTCGATGTAACCGCCGGTATTCTCGTACCAGGCCACCACCCTCAAGGCAGTGCGCTCACTGAGCGGTATATTCCAGAAACCGCTCATGTCGTAACC
>JBFZEL010000412.1:0-3952 GCA_041306925.1 Lysobacterales bacterium | reverse complement strand
CTGCGGTGCATGGACGCTTGCCGCCAGTATCGATGCAGAAATCTCCCAGGCCCGACAACTTGTGCGCGACAGTGATTACGAGGAGGCCTACCGGCTGTTATTACCCTTTGAAGAACAGGGTCAGGACGATGCCGTATTCAACGCACTTCTTGGCGAGTCCGCGCTGGGCACCAATCGCGCCGACCAGGCGGTGACCTATTTTCGGCGCAGCCTCGCAGCTGACCCGGACTCCCTTGACGCCCATTTGGGTCTGGCTCGCGCCTACCTGGCCATGGGCAACTATGCGAGCGCCAAGATTGAATTCGAAACCGTGCTGCGCATCGACAATCTGCCCAGAAACCTGCAACAGCAGGACGAAATCTACGCGCGGGCCGCGCAGGAATATGCCCAGGGCAACCGCCTGCTTCCCTATGCCTATGCAATGGCTGGCTACGGCAATTACTCCGTCAACGCCACCGACGGCACGGACGAGTTCGGCGGCAGCGACACCGATGACAATTTCTTGAACGCTCGCAGCGGCGGCGGGCTTACCTACCTGCTCAACGACAACTACGCGCTCAAAGGCAGCCTCGACTTTGACTTTCGGGACTACTACAACAACGATGATCGCAATAATGACAAGGACCTGCGCTGGGATGGCGCCGTAAGCCGCAACCTGGGCGAGAACAACTTGGCGGTTGGCGCGCGCGGCTGGAGAAGCTATCGCGGTGATGGCCACTGGCGCGATGACTACGGTCTTTACAGCAACTTGCGATACGCCTTTTCCTCCATTGACCAATTCGACTTCGGCGCGGAATTTCGCCGCCGTGATTACCCCAGAGGCCCGTTGCGCGAAGACAGCCGCAACATCGCCGAGCTGACTGTCGGCTGGACGCATTCGCTGCTGGACGGAGCGGCCAGTTTCAGCCTGGCAGCGGCGGGCGGGCGCGAATTCGCCACCGATGGCCGGCCCGCGGGAGATTCCAATTTCTTCAGCCTGTCGCCCTCATTCGACTTTACGCTGACCGACACGCTGGGCGGCTTTGTGTTCGCCTGGTGGCAACACGACGACTACAACGCCGAACTGCTCAACGTGGACGCCGAGGACAACATACTGGGCGTGGGTGAGCGCGAGGACAATCTGTACGAGGCAGGCGCGGGATTGACCTGGCAATTTGCCGAGTCCTGGTCGCTCAATCCCGAGATTCTCTACATCTACGAAGACAGCAACACTCTGGCCAACGAATACAGTTCAACCGAAATCTGGTTTACCTTGCGCAAGGATTTCTAGCACGGCCCCATCAATCCGGAACGTACCTGGCCGGCTCACTTCATTCCCGTCAGGGTGATCGTCGATCCGCTGCATCGAGGACAAGGAGGCCATGCCCGATACAGCACAGCCCGATACAGCGGGGTCAGCTAAAAGAATTCGTGCGGAAAGTTATTCTCTAAAGGCTGTTTGTATCTATAATTGAATCCACGTTTTTGCGCTGCAACGGTCTTCCGGGGGTTTGGTGGAATCACACATCAGCTGGTTCATTCACGGTCTGATACTCGTTCCGATGACGCTGTTGCCGATCATAAATCCACTGAGTAGCGCACCCGTCTTCGCCGCGACTGTTGGCGCAAACCACAGGTTGGCGCAGCAGTTGGCACGACAGGTCGCGATTAACGCCTGGTTCGTGTTGCTTGTCTCGATGCTGATTGGCACCTATGTGCTGGCGCTGTTCGGCATCTCGTTGCCTGTCGTGCGGATAGGCGGCGGTCTGTTAGTTGCCTCGACAGCGTGGCGTATGCTGCATCACACCGAAGAAGACGACGCACTCGCCGAAGCGGTGGAAAACGCAACGGAAGTGTCGCAAGCCGATGTCATTCAGCGCAGCTTTTTTCCTATCACCTTCCCGCTTACCACGGGGCCGGGGACAATAGCTGCCTCGATCGCCCTCTCCGCGAATGTACCCCCCGACCCTGTCAAGTATGCGCTTGGCGCAGCGGTCGCTGCGTGCGGCGCGGCGATAGTCTCCGTAATACTGTATTTTATTTTTAAGAATTCAGTCGCTGTACTCACTCGACTGGGCAGGATTGGTACGCTGGTGATGATCCGTATGATGGCCTTCATCCTCTTGTGCATTGGCATCGAGATCATGTGGACCGGTTGGGCACAGCTGAATGGATTGGTTTAATAGCGCGCCTTCAGCAAAGCCCTGAGTTACTCCGAGCTTAAATTTACGGTCAGACCATGTTGCTGGCAGAGTGGAAAACCACATAGCAGCCAAGCAGCACGGTGACTGCACCGACCATCGCGGATAAACGATTATGGGCGAGGTCCACATGCCGGGACGTCAGGCGCATGGGTATGGCGATCACCACCGACAGCACCGCCATGCCGATGATCGAGCCGATACCAAACAGGGCGATGTAGGCAAGGCCCCAGGCCGGCGTGCGCAAAGCCTCGAGGCTGAGGAGAATCAGCGCCGCTGATCCGGCCATGCCGTGCACCATACCAACCACCATAGCACGCAGCGGAAAACCATGGCCGTGCTCGTGACGGTCCGGGTCGTGTCTTTGTGACTCTCCTTCATGGGCGTGGGCATGGAAGTGTTCGGTGCCACCTTCATGCTGATGAGCATGAAAGTGAACACGTCCGCGCCACAGGCGGTGCAGCACTTCCGCGCCCAGCAATACCAGCATCACGCCCACCGCAAGTTCCAGTGCCAGCGCCGCCCGCTCGGGCAGCACCAGGCCGAGCACCAGCACAGCGCCGCCGAACAGTAGCAGCGTAAGCGTATGACCGGCGCCCCAGGCCACGCCTTGCCAAACCGTGTGGCCAACCGAGCGGCTGCGCGTAACCAGGGTAGCCACGGCCGCCAGATGATCCGCGTCCAGGGCATGCCGCATTCCGAGCAGCATGCCGAGCAACAGGGTGGCGCCGATGCTCACTGTTCCTTACTCAAACTTCAGGGCTGGCAGCAGGAATAGCCAGGTGACCAATACAAAGGCAGCGGTCAGCGTTGGAATACCAAACGGTGTCAGGGCGGCGATCATGGCGCCCTGCACAATCACCGACAGCACCGTGGCGAGCAGGGTGTAAATGACCACCCGGACACTGGGGCGGTAAAACACCGCTCCCAGCGCGATAGCCGTGAGCACCGGGTTGAAACCCAGCAGGCCGGCCGTAATCAGCTGGCTTTCGGCACCGAGCGCATGCGCTGTGATCAAGCCGACTCCGGCACCCAGCACGGCAAACACGGCTGCCGGCAGCGAGCTGACCGCCAGTCCCGCCAACAGCAGCAAGGCGGCCGGGCCATGGCCCTTGAGAAAGACCTGCGAGATACTGGTCAGCAAGCCCTGCAGAAAGTCGATCAGTTGTAAGGGGTTGGCTGCGGCGGCATCGATGGGGACAATGGTGCCAGCCGAGGGCAGAGCGCTGCCCTGTAGCCCTGAGAAGGCATTGGTGCCAAGCAACAACAGCCAGGTTATCAGCACGAAAGGCGCGGTAAGCACAGACACGCTCCAGGTCTTGAACACGTTCACCAGCGCCAGCATGATCACCACCGACACCGCACCCCCGAATACAACATATGCCCAAAGCAACAAAGAGGTATCCATAAAGGTGGGCAGAGCCAGCCCTACCAGGTAGGCATTGAAGCCATAGAGCCCGGCGTTTAGACCGGCTTCATCAACGCGCAGCCACTGCGCAGTCAGCGTGCCCGCCAGCAGCGCCACCAGGCCACCTACGGCCACTTGCGGTACGCCGCCGGCCCAGGAGCCCCAGGCTATGGCTATAAAAAACAGCAGGCCGCTCAGGGGATTGTCCTGGAACATTACCTGGCCAATGCCGCGCAATAAGCGGTCAACGAACCGCAGGACTGCTGACGAAGTACTGAGGTCTTCCCACCATGTCAGTGACTTATTCATAGCTTGTCCCCCTTCAGCGCCAAAAATAGGGTTGGCACAATGATGTCCCGGTTAT
>JBFZEL010000411.1:0-3933 GCA_041306925.1 Lysobacterales bacterium | reverse complement strand
TTCGCCGTACAGCGTCACCGAGTCGAAGGCGGTGGAAAGACGCTTGGCCGGTTGGCCCTTGGCCAGGTAATTGAAACGCCGGTTTGTGCGCTCCGGCGTGCCCTCTCCGGCGAACATGCGGATCGGGTCCTCACCGGCGCGGCGGTACGGGAATACGCCCGCAGTGTAGGGATAGGCGCCGGGCAGGTTCTCGCGCATCAGGAACGACAACAACTCGCCCCAGCCCGCGTCGCGCGGCATGCCGATCTTGGGGATCTGCAGGTGGCTCAATGATTCGCGGAAATTGTCACCGCTGATCTCGCGTCCGCGCACGCTATAGCTGTACTGCTCGGTCCTGAGGCCGGCCTTGCGCTGCGGCCAGGCCTTGAGCAGGTCAATGGCCTCTTTCGTAAGATCGGCAAGGGCTGCGTTGTAGCGCTGGCGCAGGACAATAAAGGGGTCAGGTTCATTTTGTGAAAATGCACCTGACCGCTTTCCGCCCGCGCCTGTGCGTGTTTCGTCTTGCGGTTCCTCTGCTGCACCGCCGGAACTTGGCGACGGGTTGGTGACAGCCCGCAGACTGTCGCTCGGGTAAGTGTCCAGCGGCGCCGGCAGCTCCGGGTCACCGAGGTCACGCAGGCACTCGTAATAGTTTTGCGCCAGCATGGCGCGTTCGGCCTGGCGGGCGATATCGGCGTTGATATCCCTGCCCTGCTCGGCGATCTCGGCCAGGTAGCGTATGCGGCTCGAGGGGATCAGCACGGTGGCGCGGGGTTGTTTTTCCGTTACCTCCAGGTCTGGCAGCAAAAAGGGGTCAGGTTCATTTTCACAAAATGAACCTGACCCCTTTTCGGACAGTTTTTCCCGCAACAAGCGCAGCAGGTTGACAAACATCCAACTGATACCGGGGTCGTTAAACTGGCTGGCGATGGTCGGGTAGACCGGCACGTCGTCATCGGCCAGCGTGAAGGCATGGTGGTTGCGTTTCCACTGCTTGCGGACATCGCGCAAGGCGTCCTCGGCGCCACGCCGGTCGTACTTGTTCAGGATCACCAGTTCGGCGTAATCCAGCATGTCGATCTTCTCCAGTTGGCTCTGTGCGCCGAAATCCGAGGTCATCACGTAGCAGGAGAAATCGACCATGTCGACGATCTCGGAATCGGACTGGCCGATGCCGGCGGTCTCGACGAGGACCAGGTCAAAGCCGGCGGTTTTCAGGAACTGGATCGCATCGTGCAGCATCGCGCTGGTGGCCATGTGCTGCCGCCGGGTCGCCATCGAACGCATGTAAACACGTTCGGAGCGCAACGAGTTCATGCGGATGCGGTCACCCAAAAGCGCGCCGCCGGTGCGCCGGCGGGTCGGGTCGACCGCCAGCACGGCGATGCGCTTGTCGGGGAAACTGCTCAAAAGCCGGTTCAGCAGTTCATCGGTGACCGACGATTTGCCCGCGCCGCCGGTGCCGGTGATGCCAATGACCGGCGCCTGTTTCTTTACACCGGCCCATTCATGGCGCTTCATCTTCAGTTCGGCCTCGCCAAACAGACCGGCCTCGATCGCGGTCAGCATGTGCGCGACGTCGCTGGCATTGTCCTTGCGCAGACGGGCCGGAAAAACCGGTGGCTGGCGGTGCTCGGCGGCACGTTTGACCACGTCCTTGATCATCTCGACCAGGCCCATGTGCATGCCGTCGTCGGGGTGGTAGATGCGGTTGACGCCGTAGGCCTGCAGTTCCTTGATCTCGTCCAGCGTGATGGTGCCGCCGCCGCCGGCGAACACCTGTATGTGCCCTGCCCCGCGCTCGTTCAGCTGGTCGATCATGAAACGGAAAAACTCGTTGTGGCCGCCCTGGTAGGATGAAACTGCGATCGCGTCGGCGTCTTCCTGGATGGCCGCGCGCACGATGTCGAGCACGCTGCGGTTGTGGCCGAGGTGGATGACCTCGCAGCCCTGCGCCTGGATCAGGCGGCGCATGATATTGATCGCTGCATCGTGGCCATCGAACAGCGAGGCGGCGGTGACAAAACGCAATGGCGTGTCAACCGCAGGCTTTTTGTCGATCGTTATCTTGGACGCGGCTCGGTTCATCGCGGCATGCTCTGTGAAGTAATCCTGTACATTTTACAGTGTACACGCGGGCCGGGGCGAGTGCAGGAAGCCAAGCCTTCTCTTCGAAACAGTATTAAAGGTATGATTCCACGCCTGTCAGCCGGTAGAACCGGTTCAACCGCAAAGGAAAAAGACATGGCCCTGGACATCACCTTGTATGAATACGGCCCCAGCCGTTCCAAACAGGCCCGCTGGGCGCTGCTCGAATGCGGATTTGAATTCAAATCCGTCAGTGGCGTCGGAATCCTGCACAGCGAGGAACTGAAAAAGGTCAACCCGATGGGCAAGGTGCCCGCGGTGGTGATCAATGGCGAACCGCTGTTCGAGGCCGCCGCCATCTGTACTTACCTCGCTGATCTTGCGCCCGAAAAAGGTCTGATCGCACCGTCTGGCACCCGCGAGCGCGCGCTGCACCTGCAATGGGTCAGTTTTGCGCTGACCGAGATGGAGGCCTACCTGTGGAGCAATGCCCGGAATACGTTCGTATTACCGAAAGAGGAACGCATCACCGCGCTGTTCGAGCAAAACAAGGCGGCATTCCGGCACGCGGCGGGTGTGTTGGAACAGGTACTGGCCAAGACCGATTACCTGGTCGGCGGGCGCTTCTCGGTGACGGATATCCTGGTCGGTTTCACGCTGAACTGGGGCAAGGGTGCGGGCTTGCTGAACGATTTTCCAAACCTGCAAAAATACCTCGAACGTCTGCAACAAAGACCACACTGTACGCTGTAGCGCCGCTGGCGATTTTCGCACCCGGCGCGATTTGTCGCAGTTGAGTTTCCCCTCGTCGAATAGCCGGCGACATTCGCTTCGTCGCAGCGCAAACTAATCTCAAGACGTTGTCGGTGCCCGTTGTTCAATAACGGGTCAGAGGGACCGGCTCCTTTTTTACTGTAGCCAACAGCCAAGGAGTTCCGATGAAAAATCTCGTAGTTACAGCCATTACCGCCAGCCTGTTGCTGACTTCTACTTTTGTGTCCGCCGAGGACACCCTGCCGCTCAACGCGGTCAACCGCGCCAATGAGGTCATCGACGCCGCGCTCGATGCCTATGGCGGCGCCGAGGCCATTACCAAGCTGAACAGCGTGGTGGCCAAGGCCCATTTAACCACCTGGGCCACCGAGCAGAGCCGCGCACCGGGGCCACCCTGGGATCAGAACGAACTGTCCGGTTTTTCCGCCATCGATTTTGCCAACAGGACCTTTGTCGGCCAGAACGCCGGCAGTGGCGGCGGCTTTGATTTTGATGGCAGCCAGATCATCAAGGGCGAGGAAGGCTGGCAGGTGGATTACCGCGCCGGTACGGTCACGCCGATTGCGGAACCTGACTTCAACACCACCGCCGGGCCGTTTATCCGCGTGACGGCGCCGCTGTTGGTCAAGCAAC
The DNA here is from genome assembly GCA_041306925.1 of Lysobacterales bacterium. Lineage (GTDB taxonomy): Bacteria > Pseudomonadota > Gammaproteobacteria > Xanthomonadales > SZUA-36 > SZUA-36. Next base: position 459 of record JBFZEL010000411.1, on the reverse strand, counting down.
TGCAGGAGCGTCGCCAGACCTCCCACTGGCTGGGCGAGGTCGAATTCGAAGGACGGCCACACGATGTCATCACGCTGGTGATGGAAGTCGGCCCGGCACTGAGCCTCTATTTCGACAAGGAAACCCACCTTTTGAGCCGCAGCGAACGGGTCTTGCCGCCATTCGGCCAGGTCGATTACCGCTTCACCGATTATGCAACCGTCGACGGCATTCCGTTCAGCAAGTCATTCAAACTGTTCGTCAATGACCAGCCCAATATAGACGCCAGAATCCTGTCCACCGAGGTCAACCGGCCGGTTGAAGCAGACGCGATCGTGCCGGCCGACCTGGTAAAGGTTGCTGCGGCGCCGCCCGCACCCACCGCTGTCGAGATCCAGGAAGTCAGCGAAGGCGTGTTTCTCGCCGGTGCCGACACCACCTACGTCATGTTCGTCGAGATGAACGACCACGTGATCGCGG
>JBFZEL010000410.1:0-5808 GCA_041306925.1 Lysobacterales bacterium | reverse complement strand
CCCGGCAGCAGGTTGAATTGCTGAAAAACAAAGCCGAGATGACGCCGTCTGAGCATGGCGATTTCACGTTCACTCTGAGAGGCCAGCGAACGGCCCATGATCAGGACCTCACCCGAGTCGGGGCTTTCCAGCCCGGCCGCGATCTGCAAAAGGGTGCTCTTGCCGTTGCCACTGGCGCCGAGCAGGGCGATGCTCTCGCCCGGCCCCAGGTGCAAGTCGATACCCCTGAGCACCTGCAACTCGCTCTCGCCATCGTGAAATGACTTGCTGATTGACCTGAGACTGAGCATAACAAAGCCTTTCCTGGAAACTTTCAGGATAGCAAAAAAGGCAAAAAAGAGACCCCTTTTTCTCGAACCAGAAACAAGGTGCCGTATATTGTTTTTCACAAAAATTGCATTAAATAATCATTTTTCGTGGACAGAAATCGTATTTCATGCAATGATCCGACAACGGTATTTCTAATCATTATTCACGCTAATGTCAGAATATAATCAAAATTCAGCAAGTTTAAATGTTTTTCACGATTTTCCGGCATTGGAAGCGGGCGAGACTTACGCAGGCTACGCGGCATTGATTGCAGGTTACGCCCTGGCTGTACCCGCGCCGGACAGGCTTTGCGCCATCGGCACCAAGCACAAAAAGGTCGAAGCCGGGCGCTGGCGGCTCTACACGCCCAGGCACAAGCCGGATGATACGATACAGGGTCACCTGACTTTTGCACTGAAGTACGAAGGCATTGACCTGGCCGTGCTTAAAGCCCTTTTCGATGAGGTCGGCCCGGATGAGATCGCCGGCATCGTCAGGGCGGCGCCGACCGGTGCTTACAGCCGGCGCATATGGTTCATCTATGAATGGCTGACCGGCAACAGGCTCGATCTGGATGACGCCGCACAGGGTAACTTTGTGCCCCTGGTCAATGACGAACTGCAGTATGCGGCAAAATCCCGCGACTCAAAACGTCACCGTGTTCGCAACAACTTGCCGGGCACACCTCGTTTCTGCCCGTTGATAAGACGCACCGACAAGCTCGACCGCTATATCGGCATGCAGCTCTCGCAGGCGGCGGCCGATCATATTGGCAAAACGCACGCGGATTTATTGAGCCGCGCTGCTGCGTTCCTGTTGCTCAAAGATTCCAGGGCGTCCCACACGATCGAAGGCGAAGCGCCGGCGCATAACCGTATCGAGCGGTGGGGCAGGATCATCGGCGAGGCCGGACAGCGAAAATTGAGTATCGAGGAACTGGAATATCTTCAATCCATCGTGATCGCCGATAACCGCTTCACCATGCGCGGACTCCGGGTTGGAGGTGGTTTTGTCGGTGATCATGACCGTGCGACGGGCATGCCGATGCCCGTGCATGTTTCCGCCCGGACCGAAGACCTGGCAAGCCTGCTTTCCGGTTTGATCGAAACTGACCAGCTATTGAGCGGCAGCGAATATGACGCAGTGCTCACGGCGGCACTGATCGCGTTCGGCTTTGTCTTCATCCATCCGTTCGAGGACGGCAATGGCCGTATTCATCGTTACCTGGTCCACCACGTCCTGGCCGCAAAGGGATTTGTTCCCAGGGGGCTCGTATTTCCGGTTTCGGCCGTTATCCTGGGCCGTATCGACACTTACAGGCGAGTGCTGGAGCACTTTTCAAAACCCAGGCTGAACCTCATCGAGTGGCGCCCGGCCGACCGGGGGAATGTCGAAGTGCTGAATGAAACCATCGACTTATACCGCTACTTTGATGCCACGAGACAGGCGGAATTCCTGTTCGAGTGTGTCGAAGAGACCGTCAACAAAACGCTCCCCGAAGAAGTGGACTACCTGGCGAAGTATGACGCGATGAATGCGTTCGTTAAGAGCTACGTCGACATGCCGGACCGGCTCGTCGACCTGTTGATCAGGTTTCTGCACCAGAATAGCGGGCGGTTCTCAAACCGGGCGCGTGAAGGAGAGTTTTCCGTGCTGACGGATGATGAAGTCAAGGTGCTGGAGAACAAGTACGCCGTGATCTTCCATCGTGACGGCTAGTCTCGCTGACGTCTTCACCAGGAGGATTTCTGCCTGGCACTGGGCCGCATGCCCGCCCGCAAGTACGAATCGGCGGAGCATCCCGAAGGATTGCTGGCGGCCTGCTTCGGTTTGCTGGATCAACTGGGTGAACAGGACCTGGTGATTGCACCAGCAATCGAACGGCAGCGGCTTCTCAGGCAGGTGATCGTGAACGTGCTGTTGCACAATCCGGACGCGCACCTGAAAAACTATGCCATGGTGCTGCAGAACAATGGCAAGATCAGCGTCAGCCCCTTGTACGATAGCCTGTGCACCTACGGATTGAATTTTTCAGCCACCGATGTCTCATGGGGTCAGGGCGCAGGCCCGGCTGCACATACCCGCAGCTTGAGTCTGTGGATAGGCAGTGCCAACAATGTTGACCAGATCAGCCACAAAGACTGGGCACAGTTTGCCGTGGAATGCGGATTCACCGCTGCCTTCGTCAGGCGGATGGTGCGGGAGTTGGCAATAAAAATAAGCGATGTACTGCCGCGAACCATTGAAACGGTTATCGCGCAACACCCGCTCGCCATGCCTGCAGCAGAAAATATCAGGCGGGGCGTTTCACAGCAGGTCAGAATGATCCTGGATGAGTCATGATTATCCATCACACAGGCTCATACTGTAAAAGCATCTCGACCGCCGTGTCGTTGTCCATCTGCTCGCCATGCCATTGCGGCACTGCCGTTTCGGGCGTGATTTCCAAACCGTTCTTTTGATTGCCGGACATCAGCGAAAAGACGTTCCTGCGGGAACGTGTTGCCGGGGCAATCGGGGGACAGTTTACTTAATTCCCATAGTTTTAAGCCTATTCGATCTTGAACAACCGATCGAAACCGGAGTACTTCAAAATGTCGCCGATGTGAGGAGTGATCTTGACGACGTGCAGCGCACCCCCTGTGGTTGAGAGCTGCTTGTGCTTCCTCAGCAGTACGCCGAGTCCGGCGCTGGAGATGTACTCGAGACCTGACAAGTCGATTACAATCTCGCCCTTCACGGCATCCAGAAAAGCCTCCGCTTTCGGCGCCTGGACGGCGTCCAGTCTGCCGCGCATCAGGACCTGTCCCGCAACAGGGGATTCGATTTCAAACATCACGTGCCTCCCGGCATTTGCTAAAGGTGATTGTGCTGGTGCGATCGTGGTAGTCGTAGCTAAAGGAGTCGACGAGCTTCAGCGTCAGAAATACCCCGAGTCCGCCCGGGTTGCGCTGTGCGGCCGGCAGCGTCACGTCTACCGGCGCGCGCTCCCTTGGATCGAAACGATCCACGTTGTGATCGATCAGCGTAACGCTGACGCCCCCCGGCACGGTCGTCATCGAGATTTCGATCTCGCTCACCGTATCCTTGTTGTACTTCACCATGTTCACGAACAGCTCTTCAATCGCGAAATCCACATCCGGCCAGATTTCGTTCACGACCCCGTGCTCTTCGCAAAAGGCGTGGGTCGCCGCGACGATTCGCTCCAGCTCTGCGATATTTCGCGCGCAGTTCAGCTTCATGATCATGGCTGGTGCGCGCCGCATCACCACGATGGTGATGTCATCGAGTTGCTCGGCGCCCTGGGCGAACTCGGCCAGCGCATCGATGATCGCCCCTCTGAGCTCATCCATCGAATGGCCTTTGAATGCCTGGATCAGCTCGGCGAGACGCCGCTCGCCAAACTGCTCCCCGGCAGCATTCTCATACTCAAAAACGCCGTCGGAGATCACCGCAAAGATGTCCCCCTGGTTGAGCAGGATCTCGCGGGGTGGTCCGACCTCATCGATTTCCATGACACCAACAGGGAAGCTGGTGGGCGGGTGGAAATCGCACTGGTTTGCGGCAGCACGGTAGTGCACCAGCGGTCCCTGGCCGGCGGAGTGATAGCGCAGCGTATGGCTCTCGTGATTGAGAAAACCGATAAATGCGGTCAGGAACTTGTTATCCTGCAGATCCTCCACCATCTGATTGTTCACGTGGATATACGCCTGGTCGAGTGAAGCCCCGAGGCGAAATGCCACCCTGAACATTGCCTGCATCTGGGTTGCCGAGAGCGCCGGCGCGATCCCGTGACCCGTCGCATCGCCAACAAGGATGAACACCTCGCCATCTATCTCGACCAGGTCATACAGGTCGCCGCCCGTAAAATCGGCGGGAACAAAACCGACCGAAAAATCATAGTACCTGACCGCAGGCAACTTTTCCGGCAACGTCGACATCTGCACGTCCCTCGCCAGCGCGATCTCCTCGTCCTGTCGCTGCTTTGCCAGCATGGCAACCACCGACTGTGCCCGTTGCAGCGCGACCGCGCTCTGCGCTGCCAGAGTGACCGCGATGCGTTCGTCCGCCTCGTCGAAGGCTCCCCCACGCTTGTTCAGCAGTTGCAGGACGCCGATATGGGCCTCGTCAGCGCCGACCAGCGGTACGCTGAGCAGCGAGCGGGTCCTGAAACCGGTCCCTTTATCCACGGCGGAATTGAAGCGCGGGTCCGCATAGCAGTCCGGCACATTGATCACCTTGTTGGTCGCGAGACATTCGCCGACCAGCCCCTGTCCCACGCTGACCGAAATGGGCGATGCAAGCACGGGCAGACGCATGTTGATCACATTGTTCGAAGCATCGTAGAGCCACAAAGAGCCCGATTCCGCCTGCAACACATCGAGACCGGCTTCCAGTACCTGCTCGAGCATGCCGGAGAGGTCGTGCGGCAGTGCAAGCTTCTGGGTCAATTCCAGGATTCGCAACAGACGGTGGTGCAAAAGTTCGCTGGTGTTCGGCAGGGCCGCGTCTGACGCGCTACTCATGTTTCAGTCCCTCGCACGGCCGGCCGCGCTCGCCAATACCGGGATGATGCGGGGTTCTCTTGGTGGGCCGAAAGTGGCAGATGCATCTTGTTGTTCCAGACAGATTTGCGGGTTCGCAAGTTTAGTGCGGAGCCACCGACTGCTGCAACTCTATTGTTTGTCGGCTTTTTAAAGTCCGGGGTCAGAGCAGGTTTCACCCTGCTCTGGCACTTTACTCTGACCCCGCCAATTCTTTCTCTGTTCGTGGGGGTCTCTGCTTTCCTTCAGTGTCGTCTCTGCTTTCAGTGTCTCTGCTTTCATCTGCTTTCTCAATTCCACCCCTGCGAGGCATATACCTGTTGCCCAAGCCATTCGCGGATGGCGTTGGAAGTCATCGCCAAGGCGTCTGCGCTGGGCAGAAAATTTATGAGTATTGGAATTCGCTGTTTCGGCGCCCGCACATCGGTGCTCACGGGAGTTACTGTCAGCCCTACGCTGCGGAACGCCGCGACCGCTCGCGGCATGTGTGCTGCCGAGGTCACCAGCAGGGCGTCCTCACAGCTCATCGAGTCCATGATGTTCTTTGAATACAGGGCATTTTCCCGGGTATTCTGGCTGCTGCCTTCCAGCAGGATGGCTTCCCGGGGCACACCCCATTCGATCAACAGGTCCCGGATCAAAACGGCTTCTGCCGTTTTCGATTCAGACCAAGGCTGGTTTCCACCGGTCACGATCACCACCGGTGACTTACCGGCCCGGTACAGCGCGGCCGCCTTGTAAATACGATCCACCGCCTCGCTCATGTCGAACTCCACCCGTGGTGGCAACACCGCTCCGAGCGCACCACCCAAAACGACCAGGCAGCGCCGGACGGGCACATTCTCCATCGGCACGGGCGGATAAAAGCTCTCCATGTGGCGGTACAGTCGGTCAGCAATGAAGGGCGTGGATGCCGTCCATAAAACCGCCAACGCCAGGATGATGACGCCGCCCG
>JBFZEL010000409.1:0-5525 GCA_041306925.1 Lysobacterales bacterium | reverse complement strand
CGGGCTGCCTTCGGGACCGGCGCGGACAAGGCTTCGGTAAATGCTGAGACGGGTCAGGTTACCCAGGGCTTCGAGTTGTCTCGCAGCGTATTCAAGTTCCATACAGGTAAAATATAGAGTTCAGGAATACATTTCAACTAATATTCTAGAATTATCGAAATTAAGAAAGTTCTGCTGATCACTTGAAAGCATTTTTCAAATCGATGGGTTTGACATCACCACAGTCGCTCGACAACCACTTGTATTGGGCGCGTGTGCTGAGCGTTTGTTGCTGGCCGCCAATATTCATCACCGAAGTCGATTGCATGGTCATCGATTCAGGGCTCAGCACATCGAGTCGGGTGTCACCTTCAAGCGCGAAGGCACCGGTACAAATCGAGTGCGAAATAACGAGTTTCGAACTTTTTTCTTTGATCTCATTCGTGCACTCGACACCTTCCGGCATCTTCATGTCGGAGATGTCGGTATCGAGAAATTCCTGCGTGAAGCAAGCCTTGAAAGCTTCCGCTGCTGCATCCATGCTGATTTCCCAAAGGCCGGGTTTCACGTCCAGCGCATAAACAGGCGCCGTGCCTAGCAAAGCAGCCAGTAGAACCCCGCCGGATCTGGTCAACACGCAACGAACCATATCGATACTCCTGCCAAAATGCGCCACTGATAAGGCGGTTATCTTATTACCCGCACGATTGAAAAGGAAGATGGGGCAGGGGTGACGTGGATTCTACAGCGCTAATTCAGGGCTAATGAGAACTATCGGATCAACGACTTTTACTGAGTGCGACCAATTTTTCCACGGGTGGTTTTGAAGACCTGTAACTGACGATGGCGACATCCAGGGGGACATGGGTAAATAATTCGAGCGCACGCTCTATTGCGGCGATGATCCAGTCTTCGTCATTACCGTATGCACCTCCACCCAGGAGGGTCAGGTAGACCTTGTTGTTGCCGGTCCTGGCATAATTTATAAGACCGGCCCAAAGGGTCGCCTCGTAGGATGCCTCGAGTACAAAGCGCGCAAATTTCTCCCAGGATGCGTTGGCGTGAACTGAATAGGCCACGGGCAGCGCGGAGCCGTAAACCTGGCTAACGAGGTGACGGCAGCCCCGGATCGTGACCTGGGTGTCCCACTGGATGCCGATACGCAATTTCTTGCGCAGGCCGTCAAGCTCCTGTCTTGACATGGCACTGAGTCTCGCGGAGATTTCAGCCAGTCCCGTTCCCGATGCCAGCGCGTAGCCGTTTTGCATGCGCCACAGGTGGCCGCCGTTATTGCCAAGGGTGTTGCCGATGTCCCGAAGACAGTCGATCTGGTTGTCCGCTGACTGTCCCGTCTGGCCGTTTACCTTTACCAGGTAGTTCCGGTAGATCGTGCCCGCGCCGGCAGCAATCGCGCAGGCAGGACCCTGGGTATGATCACCCTCATAGCGGTCGATGCCGTGTTCCGGGGTGTGATCCGGGGATATCATTTCGAGCAGGTTGAATTGGGATGCGACCTGGAAAAGGGCGCTGGCATTGGCGGGATCGGCATGCAGCGCGCGTGTATCGGAGACGGCTTCACGGATGCTGATGCGCCCTGATGGCACCTGTCCGGCCAGCCTCGCGGAACGTAATTCGGCCAGCGAAGGGGTCTCCAGCCGGCCACAGATAAAGGTGTTGCCATTGATCCTGGAAGTAATGCTGTCGCCATTCAAGTCCAGGTTGGAGCGAACCTGCGCCGGTGAATGCTCGGTAAAGCCGGTCAGTTCTTCGAACCACATGGTGAATTCAAAGCAACCGCGACCAGAATGGCCGTGTCATCAGCATGGCCAGGAACATGGCGGCCGGCACCCATTTTCTTTTACGCCACAAAAACCGGAACTGTGCGCGGATGAACGGCGTGCTTAAAAACGCATCGGCGAGCGCGACGGACTCGCTGGCGTTGACGGCCTTGAGTTCAGCACGGCTGCTGCCGCCGCGAAAGCCGCGTTGCACGCCGCTGCCAAGCCATTCGAGAGCCACGCGGCGGGCCTCCTGTATCAGTTTTTCGTGCGGCGCCAGCCATTGCACCAGGCCGGCTTCGAGCGCTTCACGGGCGGTTGGTTTCCAACCCTCCCTGCCCAGCATCCTTGCGGCGTTTTCTGCACCCATGATACGCGCGAACTGCACGCTTGAGCAGCCCTCGGGTGGAATACCCAGTGCCCCGAAAGGCGTCGAGAATGTCGCCCTGTCCGAGGCGATAATGCCGTCGCAAAGTGTCGCAGAGGTCACGCTGGCGCCGATGGCCGGTCCATTAACAGCCACCAGCAAGGGCTTCGGGAAATCCAGGAACATGTCAAACAGCGCCTGGTTGTGGCCGATGATCAAGGCACGCAGTTTACGTGGATGCATGGGTTGAAATATGGCCGAGAGATTGACACCCGCACAGTAATACGGATCCGCTCCGGTCAGCACCAGCACGCCGGTTTCGTCATCCGCAGCGGCGGTTCTAAAGGCTTCCCTGAGTGCATCCATCATCTCCATGGTCCAGCCATTGAGACGTGCAGGCGTGTTCATCGTCAGTGTCATCACACCGTCGCTTTTTTGGGTGAGGATCAAGTCACCTTGAGAAGCTTTTTGCTCCGCTTTAGCCGGCATGGCTGTTGCTCCCTTGGTTATTATTCAGACTTCTGCAGCAGCGTACACAATCATGCGGGGTCAGACAATTGACACGCATTGCCTTTGCGGGAGGCGCGCCCGGATAAGCCGGATTAAAGATCACCAAAACACTATAGATGCCGGATCCGAACTTCAGTTAAACCGGGACACACCCAACCGGCAGGTCTACATCGATGGCCCGCCACTGCCGGGATAGTTGTGTTCGTGACTGACCTGGCAGCGGTGACAACGCCAGGCCGTTGGATAGGCCCGCAGGCGCTCAACCTCGATGCCCGTCTTGCAGTCTGTGCAGACACCGTATTTGCCCGCCGCTATACGCATAAGCGCTGCATCGATATCCCTGATTTCCCTGATGTGCTTGTCGATCTCGGCGAATTGCAGATCAACCAGCAGATCGGCTACCGATGCCTCACCGAGATCGTGGACCTGGCCGGCGAGTTCGATATAGGTTTGATCATCCGTCCTGAGCAGTTCCTGCCGCACTTCCTCGCGCAACTCAAAAAAACGCTTATCCAATATTTTTTTGAATTCATGCACCTGGTTTTCGGTCAACATCACAGACTCTCCGCGCTAGCGACCTGTCGTGGGCTCAGCATAAATCCATGCGAGAGTCGACAGAATGATTTGCATCAACAAAAATGCTTGCCGGAAGCGGTCAGGCCGGAGACCGGCAAGCGTCTGTCCTGGGTATGCAGAAACCAGCGCCTGATCAGTAAATTCCTCGTAAACCAGCGATTTTTCAGCAGCCACCCGGCCAGCAAACGCCTGGCCCGTGATGCCGTTTGCCGGTTCGCGCCGGCGCGGGTTTCACGTCTGCCAAAACGCGCTTCCAGCGCTGCGCCGTAAGGGCGTAACCGCGGCGCCGAATAATCCCCGGCGCAGTTCAGAATCACCCCTGCCGCCAGCATCGCCGATTCCACCGCAGGACGGATGCCCTCACCGCTTTGCGCATAGGCAAGACCGGCGGCATCGCCTATCAGCAGGACCCCGTCCGCAACCAGCGGGCGGCAGGCGTGGGGATACAGCAGGTAGGCGTGACCCTTGAGTTTTCCCGGCAGCTTGCGCGGTATGCGACCGATCCCGGCAAGGTGGTCGCAAAACTGTTCGACGTGGGCGGTCAGCCGGTGCTTGTCCTCGCGGCCCAGCCCGATATTCAGGTAATCACCCTTGCGGAACACCCAGCCATAACCCTTCAGGTCGGGGGTGAAATACAGCTCTGGAAATTCGCCGTCAACCTGGCAATCCGCCCTTTGCTGCGGGCTCATTGCAAATTCGATTTCCTGGGCGGTAACGGCGGTCTCGCCCGCTACCTTTGCGCCGATAAAGCGGGCCACGGGGCAAAAATGACCGCCGGCACCAACCACCAGGCGGGCCCTGACCTTGTCGTTGACCAGCCAGCCATCGGCGTCGCGCCGCATGCTTTCGCAAGCCTGCCCCAGGAACAGGTCGGCGCCGCTGCGTTGTAACAGGTAGTGATCAAATTCCGTGCGCCGGATTCCATAGCTGACGGGCTCACCTGGGAAGTCTGATTGAACCGGCCGCTGGCCGATCCGGCCGGTGCGAAAACCATGGATGGGCTGCAGCACACGGCCACGGGCATATTCTTCGAGGTCGATTTCGAGCTCCTCGAATACCGCGGGTGTGACCCAGCCTGCGCAGACTTTATCGCGCGGGAACTCCGCCTTGTCCATGACGGCAACGTCTTTTCCGGCTTGCCGGAGGACCCGCGCCAGTGTCGAGCCTGCCGGCCCACCACCGATGATGAGTACCCCGGTCTCAAGCATCCGTGTCCGCCGGGCCAAGGTCCGCATGGCTCGCCGGGTTGGCATACTGGTGCGTGCGTGACCACGGGATGTCGTTGTCCTGCTCGCGTGCGAACAACACCTGGAACAGTTGCAATTGCCCGGAGGTGAACGCCGCCTTTGAGCCGGCGAGGTAAAGACGCCAGGCGCGCACAAAGCGCTCGTCCAGCATCTCTTCCACCTGTTTCGCATTCTGTTCGAAGCGTTGCAGCCATTCGCCCAGCGTCAGGGCGTAATGCAATCGCAGGTTCTCGACGTCCAGGACCGAAAACCGGTTGGGCTCGAAGATGGCCATCATTTCCTGCAGCGATGGCGGGTAGGAACCGGGAAAAATCCGCCGCTCGATCCACGCGTTGATGGGGCTCGGACGATTGCGGCCTATGCTGTGGATCAGGCCGCGGCCACCGCGTGCCAGGCAGTTGTCGATGACCTTTCCAAGCAGCGGGTAATCAACCGGACCGACGTGTTCGAGCATGCCGACAGATACGAAGACATCGTATTCGCCACGGATGTTGCGGTAGTCGTCGTGAACATATTCGACCCGCCCGTCGAGGTTTTCCGTGTGGGCCTTGTCGCGCGCGTAGTTCACCTGTTCGCGGGAAATGTTATAGGCCCTGACCGTGACGCCATAATGCCGGGCCATGTGCAGCGCAAATCCGCCCCATCCGCAACCGGCTTCAACGACCCGGTCACCGGGCTGCAACTGCAGTTTGCGGCAGACGTGATCCATCTTGGCGCGCTGTGCCTCTTCGAGCGTCATGACCGGGTCCGGGAAGTAGGCGCAGGTGTACTGCATGGCATCAAGGTCCAGCCACAGGCGGTAAAAGTCGTTGCCGATATCGTAATGGTGATGGATGTTGTCGGCAGCCCTGCGGAACGTATTCCTGATCCGTCTGTGCCCGAGCGTCTTGTTCAGCCGGTTTAGCCAGCCGCGGTCCTGCTTGAGGAGCAAGCCGCGGTAGACCGCATCCAGCAGTTTGACGAGATCACCACCGACATCCGCGCGGCCCTGGCTGTACAGGTCACCCCAATTTAACTCGGGTCGCAACAGCGTCAGGTAAAGCGACGCCCGGTCGTGGAAGTACAGCG
>JBFZEL010000408.1:0-3006 GCA_041306925.1 Lysobacterales bacterium | reverse complement strand
TATATGGAAGTCTTTGGCCTAAAACAAGATTACCACCGCATTTCATATTGAAGTTTGGCACGATGTCATCTATTTTAAAGACTTGCAAACCACTCCACACGTTTACAAAATCTGTATTCTTGCCAAGGAAATCATCGATCATCATAATATCACCTCAATCATGGTCATTTTCCCGCTCGATCACCTTCTCGCACACCGCCATCAACTCCCGCGCCCGCTCCACCACCTCCGCAGGGCCGACCGTCCCGCTCACGTCGCAGCGCAGCAGGTCCGCGTACAGCGCCTCACTGGCCCTGGCCAACGCGATCCGCAGCTCCAGCCCGCTATTCATCGGCCACCCCGCTGAACACAATATCGAACTCATGCGTGCCGGCCAGGTCGTTGAACGCCGCGTCGATGGTCTCCTCCAACAGGCTGACCAGCTCCGGCTGCCGCGCCGCTTCGCCGCCCAGGGCGTGCAGGATCCGGCCGCACTCCATGTCGAACCGCTGGCGCACCATCTCCTGCGAGGCACCGAGGATCGCCGCCACCTGCTCCTCGTGGTCGGCGCGCAGCATCCATGCCTCATCCTCTTTGCGGTTTTCCAGCTGCCGCTTCCTGACCCGCTCGCGCAGGTCTTCGACCTCCAGGCGCACCTTCTCGTCGGCATACGCTTCGACACTGCGCCCGCCGCGCTGCAGGTTGTTGTCGATATAGTGGATCAGGCTGGAGAGCAGGATGGTCTTGCCGTTGTTCTCCACCACGCACTTGCGGGCCGCGCAGGCGTCGGCAAAGGTCCGGTAGGGGATGTCATACCCCCGGCCGACCAGGTAGCCGTGTGCATCCTTTCGCGATTTGAACTGCTGCGGCGTGGCCATTCTCAATCCGTCCCAGTCGTCCCAGACCCGTCCCAGATAAATTACTTCACTGGGACGGCCTTTTCTTTAACAAAAACAACTCTTTATAAAATCCGTCCCAGTCGTCCCAGACATTTCGTCGCGCGCATACGGGAAACACCGCAATATGTTCGTGACATCAGTGGAATTTCCTACGCGCGTATGCGTAGGAAGTGTAAATGTCTGGGACGACTGGGACGAATTGCTTTTTCTCCTGTAAAAACAGAAAGTTGAACCCGTCCCAGACTTTGGTTTTCACTGGGACGGCACTGGGACGACTGGGACGGCTAAACGGAGTCATAGTGGTCCACCAGGTTGATCCCGCGATAGCCCCAGCGCCTGCGGCCGTTTGATTCCCTTTCACGCACCGAAACTCCGAATAGAGCCTTGCGCAATTCCACCCCGAAGCGCGCCTCACCAAGCGGTTTATAGCCGCGCTTCTCGCAGAAACGCGCGTATTTCCGATAAACATCCATGGTGCAGGTCCACTCGGCCGGCTGAATCTCGATGTGCGTATTGGCAAACGCCAAAACCGGGTTGTTCAATTCCTTGAAGCGATCCAGGTTGTCCTTCATCACCACCGACTCCCGGAACCCTTCCTCGCGCAACCGCTGGAGGCCGCGCAACCCCCACAGAAAAATACCGGCACGCTCCTGCATCAGCTTGTCGTAGAGGTACAGATCGGCGCGGCCCGACTTGACAAACTGATTTTCCATCTCCACCAGCAGCAGCCGGCGATACAACCCCTCTGAGTTGTCCTGGACGTTCGGGTGCTTGTTGGCAGAGAACGCCAGTTTGCAGACCGGCGCGAAGGAGAAGGCGTTGCGGTGCTTATAGGCGGCGGTGATCGGCTCCCCCGAAACCACCGTCTTGAAGATGTCCGACTGCAGCAGCCCGGCCTCGATCTCGGTGGCCACGTTCAGCAGTTTGTCGACCAGCATGACCCGGTGGAACTGATCCTCCAGTGCGCCCAGCGAGACGTTGGAGACGTTCACCTGGCCGAGCAGCGACTGCAGGACTTTGAGGATGGTCCCCTTGCCGTCCCCGCCCGGGCCGATCAACAGCAGCGCCTTTTCGTGGCGGGTCTCCCGCGTGTAGCAGTAGCCAAAAAACTTCTGGATCTCCCCGATGGTGTCCGAATCTCCGACCGACTCCCCGAGAAACGTCTTCCAGGTCGGGCAGTCCGGCAGGGTCTTGCCGGTCAGCTGCAGATCCAGATCGATGCAGTAGGTGTTCAGATGCTCCGGGTCGTGCCCGACGACACTGGCCGAGTCGACCGAGAACATGCCGTTGCTCACCGGGATGAACTGCTCGCGGTCGTTCAGCGACCGACCATGCGGCAGCACCGCCAGGTCGCGCACGATGCCGAGCACGTCATTGACCCGCGGCGTGGTCCCCTCGATGTCGAGCATCGACAGCACCTCGCGGCGGATGTTGGCCTGGTCGTATTCCTCCCAGTGCCGGTCGTTCCAGGTGTAGATCACTCCGGACTTCGGCTCGTTGATCAGCCGCCGCCACTTCATCACCTCGTTGGCCACCAGCCGCGGCTTGAACTGCGTGCCGCGCGCCCCGCCGAAGAACCGTTTGACATCCTCCTGGACGGTCTCGGCCCGCTCGACTGGCCGGTGTTCTGTCGGCGTCAGCGAAATCAGGTCGCGCAGCTGCTGCGCCGTGCCGCCGTGCGTGGCGAAATAGTCGGTCAGATCCTGGCCGTGGTCGTCGACCATCGGCATGATGCTGTCCGGCCACACCACGATGCGCACGGTGGCGGCCACCTTGGCCAGTTTGCCGGCGACCTTCTGCGCCCCGGCGTAGCCCTTGGCGTCGGCATCGTAGGCGATGACCACGTCCCGGCCGGAGAAGAACCGCGTGAACTTGTCATCCCAGGAGTTGCAGCCAGCCGTCTGGGTGACCGCGTTGAAGCCGTGCGACAGCGCGCAGAGGCAATCCTTCTCCCCTTCGCAGAGCAGCATCGGCCCGGCGGTCCACTGGTCCGGCGCCGGGAACAGCTTGCTTTTGCCGTAACCCTTCCCCCAACTGATGATTTTGTTGTCGCCGCCGTTCGGCCGGTACAACCGGATGTTGACCAGGTCGCCGCCGTCCCGGCGTACCGGGATCGCGATGCGCTGCT
>JBFZEL010000407.1:0-2896 GCA_041306925.1 Lysobacterales bacterium | reverse complement strand
GTGCTCGCGCCGGCCTGCGTCGCTCGGGAAAGTCTGGCCGAGGCATTCGACCGGGCCGGCATCTTTTTGGGCTGTGCTGCCGAATAGATCAGTCATTCTTGTCCTCGGGGCTTTGGCCCTTAAATGTCGCATTCGCGGACTGCTTAACCGCGCTGCTTAGATTATCGATGGATTTCCTGATCCGCTCCAACTCCTCTACGACAGGATGGTGCGGAACGCTGGTGCCCGAATATGGGCGCAGGTCCATCTGGGTCTTTTCGCTGTACTTACTCTTCCCATATTCGTAGTCGGCAGACACTTCGAATGTATGCGGGCAAATCGTCGGGTCAGCCCCGCTTTCGAAGATCTTGAAGCCCGATCCAAGATCGAAAAGCAACTCCGACATGGGCGGCAAGCAATCCATTTGCTGCGAAAATGCGGGTTGCCTCGCGAGGTTACGACCCTCGCCTTTCTCGCCATACTGGAAGAAGTCCCGGTCCAGTCTTAGCCGGAGATTCTGTGCAGGCGATCGGCCGACATTCCTGACCAGCAATTGGATGACGGGTGTACCCATGCGCACCTGTACCGTCACCGAGACAAACGGGCGGTTTTGGTCAGCTATCTGCTCCCGCATTGCACCCACCGCGGCACGGTTTGCACGCAGAATGAAAAACGTAAGTCCGGCAAAAATTGCGGTCAATAGAACGTTGGCCAACGTCAGCCATTCGGACAGGTTTGCCGGCATCGTCAGTGAACCGCCATCAGTCATCGGGCACCGCCTCTGCTTGCCTCACTCCACCACAAAACGCAGCTTGCTGGCATCCTTGCCCTTGCAGCGCTCGTTCATGAAGGTGTCGAAGCGCTTGCGAAGTTCATCCGGCGTGGCGGGCGAGCCACCGTGCGGGGGGCTCGTCCTAATGTAGGCTTCCCCCGGTTGTTCGCGGCCATCGCGGCTTTCCGAGGCGGGGTAAGCACGTAGTGGGGTCATTGTTTGGCTCTCGCTGATGTACGACGCCGTGGCTGCGTCAGCGGCTTTTGGGGCTCATAGGCCTTGAGGCCGGCATCGCCCGTGAGGATCTCGACATGGTACCCGGCACGGGCGTAGTACTCGGCGACATCCTTGATGGTGGCATCGCCGATGGACGTGCCGCCTGCCGCTAGGTCGGGCCAATCATGGGCAAGTCTTCGTAATTGGTCGGGTTCCCAAAGTGCGGATTGTTCCGTGAACGCCGCCCAAGGCGATTGGGCATCGGCTGCGGCTGTCAGATATTTTGCGAGTGCGGTGGCACAGTTGTATCGGCAATCTGGAGCCTGGGCGATGTGGTTACCCGTTTCGATCAGCGTGGCCATGGGCAGGACGAAGGTACTATGTTGTTCTTGCTCCTGTTCGATCAATTCTTCGATGCGTTCCGGCGTCCATTGGTCATCAAGCGGCCCTGCCGTGGCCTTACCAGGAACCCGCAGCCAGCAGCACAGCAGGGAGGTATCCAGTATCAATACCTTCTGGGTCATGTGCTATCTCCCTGCGATGGTGGCGCTGCATGAAGACTGGCTTCGAACATGCCAAGGCTGGATAGGCGCCCGACGGAGCCCTGTGCCAGCAACTTGGGCAGGTCGTCAATATCCTCCAGCAATGTCAGTTGACTATCGCCAGTGGCAGAGTCACGGTGCGCCACCGTGATATATGGCACCATTTCTGTTCCCATCGCGTCGAGCAACGCCGGGTTGTGCGTGGTGACCACGACATCGACACGTCTTTCGCCACCCACCTCTTTTAGCATACGCAACAACAGTTGTGCCCGCGAGGGATGCAGGCCGTTGTCCACTTCCTCGATAACCAGCAGGCTGCCTTGCGGGCGTGTCAGTAATGCAGTGAGAATGGCCAGGAATCGAAGGGAACCATCTGACATGCCACGTGCATCAACAGCATCATTTTCACCTTCCTCTACCCAATGCTCATCGCAGTAGAGCATGGCATCGGAACCGAACTTGCCTACGGGTTCGGCATAGACGCGACGAATGTCCTTTTCCGGCAATTCACTGGCGTAATGGGTGAGTGTGGTTTCGATGGCCTGCTTCCTGTCCTGCGGGAGCGCGGCCAGTACGCCAGCAATGTTGCGAGCGTCCGGCTCCAGTTGCTCGGACAAGGGTGAGTAGCCCCTCATATGGGCAGGTATCGGGTCGAGAATGAAGATGTATCGCAGGGACCTGATTACTACGGCGATGCCGTCCTGGATTTCCTGCCTTACCTTTTGGCCTACAAGTTGGTATAGCACCGCATTGGCACGTCCCAATGGACGTCGTGTTCCCCGCTTTTCGTTGTAAAGCCGAGACACGATGGTGGCCGAATCCATCTCGCACGGGTCCGTGGTGAACAGGTTTATTCGACCGCTTTCGGTTCCTCGAAATCCATTTTTACCGGCGCGATACTTGATCCGAGCCAGCTGTTCAGCTACCAAATCGCAACGATTGCCGCGTACTTGACCATCAATGCTGTATTGGTAGTCAATCTGCTCACTCTCACGCACGACGACTGTTAGGGAGAAGACATCTCCCGGTCGACGCGCAGCCCACTCGATACCTCCACGCATCGCCGCCTGGGTGCTGTCGCCTTGCATTGCAGTGGTCAACTGCGATCCGCTGGCAACACGGTGTAGAAAGAGCAAACCATCCAGTGCGTTGGACTTGCCGCTGGCATTGGTGCCAATGAGTACGGTCAGGGGGTCTACGTGCAAAACAGAATTCTGATGGCTTTTCCAGTTCTTAAATGTAAATTCGGTAATCATCTTCACTCCACCACAAAACGTAGCTTGCTGGCATCCTTGCCCTTGCAGCGCTCGTTCATGAAGGTGTCGAAGCGCTTGCGCAGATCATCCGGCGTGGCGGGCGAGCCGCCTTGCAGCAGCGCCTGTTTGAT
>JBFZEL010000406.1:0-5955 GCA_041306925.1 Lysobacterales bacterium | reverse complement strand
GGCTCAACCACGGCCCCGGACCTGTCGCCGTGGGGGACCATCAGCACGTGGGGCTCTATTTTTTCCACCAGGCCTGCAGCTTCGAGATCGGCCACGATCTGTTGGCGGGCGACAAAACGGTCAAGACCGCGGTAGGCCTCGGGCGCATTGTCATTGATGCTGGCGTCGTCATTGAGCACATTGATCACAGGCAACTGGTGACGCTTGCCCATTTCATAATCGTTGAAATCATGTGCCGGGGTGATCTTCACGCAACCGGAGCCGAATTCGATATCGACATAGTTGTCGGTGATCACCGGGATACGGCGTCCGGTCAGTGGCAGTTCCAGTTCGATACCATGCAGGTCGGTATAGCGGGGATCCTCGGGATTGACCGCGACCGCGGTGTCACCGAGCATGGTTTCCGGGCGCGTGGTGGCGACCACGACATAGCCTTTGCCATCCAGTCGCGGATAACGGATATGCCAGAGATGGCCCCTTTCCTCTGCGGAGATGACTTCAAGGTCGGACAGGGCCGTGTGCAATACCGGGTCCCAGTTGACCAGCCGTTTGCCGCGGTAGATCAGGTCTTCATGGTAGAGATCGACAAAAACCCTGGTCACCGCGCGGGACAGGTCTTCATCCATCGTGAAGCGGTCATTTTCCCAGTCCACCGAAGCGCCGAGACGGCGCATCTGCCTGGCGATCTGTCCACCTGACGTATTCTTCCAGTTCCACACCGCTTCGACAAATTTCTCACGTCCGATGGTGTGGCGCGAAATTCCTTCATCGGCCAATTGGCGCTCAACCACCATCTGCGTCGCGATACCGGCGTGGTCCATGCCGGGTTGCCACAATACTGAATCACCCTGCATCCGGTGAAAGCGTGACAGGACATCCATGATCGTGTCCTGGAAGGCGTGGCCCATATGCAGATTGCCGGTCACGTTGGGTGGCGGCAGCATGATGCAGTAGGGTTGCTGCGACTGGCCGGGTGAGAAATAGCCCTTCTCTTCCCACAATGTGTACCAGCGTGCCTCGATGGCTTCCGGTTGATAACGCTTATCCATTATTGATTGATCTCGTGGGTGTGGGGGTTGAGGCCCAGATTTCGGTAGATTCTGAATTTTTGCCTTGAGGCTTCCTTGGCGTTGTCAGCGGCAGGCACAATTTCCAGCACACGGGCGAATCTTTCAGGTTGCGGAACCGCCACGGGGCAAAGATTAATGACGACGTCGGCCGGATTCAAGCAGGCCAGCGTGCCGATATTGACCGGCGCGCTGGCGGAATCCTCTGCACCGGACCGGGCATGAGGAATAAACCGCCCTTCCGGGTATTGCCACATCAGTTCATCCAGTTCGTCGCCGCTGGCTTCCGATGCCGCGATGATGAAAACCTTGTGGTTTTTTTCAAGCGCCATCAGGGCCAGGCGGCAGGCCAGCCTGGCCGCGCCTGCCGACGACTTCCCGAGCAGGTAAAAATCGACCTGGCAGGATTCGGACATGGTGACTTCGCCGGACAAGGGTGCAGGAACCCGCTGACGGGCTGTTCAGACCCGCTCGATCAGGAACTGGGTCAACAGGCCAGCCGGTCTGCCGGTTGAGCCCTTGTCTCCGCCCCAAATCCAGGTCGAACCGGCACAATCGATATGCGCCCAGCGCTGATCTTCGGTAAAACGCGAAAGAAAACAGCCGGCGGTGATGCTGCCAGCCGGCATGCCACCGACATTTTTCATGTCTGCGAAGGGGGATTTGAGCTGGGACTGGTACTCGTCCCAGAGCGGCAACCGCCAGCCCCGGTCAACGGCGGTTTCACCCGCGTGGACCAGTTCATCGGCAAGATCGTCGTGTTTGCTCATGATGATGGAAGCATGGTGTCCCAGCGCGATCACGGCGGCCCCGGTCAGGGTGGCCACATCGATCAGGGCGGCCGGGTTGAATCGCTGGCTGTAGGTCAGCGCATCACAAAGCACCAGGCGGCCTTCGGCATCGGTGTTCAGAACTTCAATGGTCTTGCCCGACATCGAGGTCAGCACGTCGCCGGGGCGGTAGGCATTGCCGCCCGGCATGTTCTCGGCGGTGGCCACAACACAGATCACATTGAGTGGCAGTTGCATGTCGACACAGGCTTCGAATGCCCCGATCACGCTGGCCGCACCACCCATGTCGAACTTCATCTGCTCCATGTTCGGCGGGGGCTTGAGCGAGAGGCCGCCGCTGTCGAAAGTGATGCCTTTGCCAACCAGCACGATCGGCCGGTGGGTTTCGTCCGCACCCTGGTATTTGAGCACGATCAGTTTTGACCCTTGCCGGCTACCGCGTCCGACCGCCAGCAGGGCCCACATCTTAAGCTCGGTCATCTGCTCCTCGTCGAGGACTTCCAGGCTGACATTCCGGTAGCTGTTTGCGATCTGTTGCGCAGTCTCCGCCAGGTAGGCGGGGTTGCAGATGTTGGGCGGCAGGTTGCCGAGTTCCATTGAGCGTAAGTAACCCTTGGCGATACCCCTGGCCTCGTCCAGCGCGGCCTGCATTTGCACGGGGGCATTGAAAGAAGCATCGCTCAGTGGCTTGTTTTCGTCATCCTTGGGTTGCTTGGTTGTCGTGTAGCGGTAGTTGGCCCTTGCCAGGTTGACTGCCGCCTGGCGCAGACGCCAGTATTCCGTGGTGTCGCCTGCTGCGATCTCGTGCAGACAGATATGTGCGCTGGTGCTCGCATGGTCTCTCAGGAAAGCGCCGGCGCTCGAACAGACATTGTCGTAACGGATACTGGTGAATTTTTTGATCTCGCCACAACCCACGACCAGGATGCGTTTTGCTTTTAGACCCCGGAACCCATGCAACAGTGTTGTCTCTTTCCAATCCGTGTTGATATCACCGCTTTTTATCAGCGCCTGTAACGCGCCATCGCAGGCACGATCGATCAGGGCAGCCGAACCCTGCAAAGGCGCATTTGCAAATACCCCGATGACCACGCACGCGCTTTCGATATCTGTTGCCGGCGTTGTGTCTAGTGTAAATTTCATTAACTTGAATCCTTTGCTGGACTGTCTGTCCGGAAATTGACCGGCGGGTCCCATAACACTGCTAGAATGCAGAGAAATCGGGCATTCTACAAGATTTATACGCGAAGATACTAATATTGAGCATTCTGCAAAAATACATATTTCGTGAGTGGTTCTGGACCGCCCTTGCTGTAAGCATTGTACTTGTCATCGTATTGCTCGGCGCCTATCTGAGCGATATGCTCCAGGACATTGCCGGGGGGCGCATACCGGCAGGTTTTCTGGGTATCCAGCTGGCGCTGCACCTGCCGGAAACGATGAGCAACATTTTGCCATTGGCGGGATTTGTCGCCGTCATGTGGGGTCTCGGCCGCTTTTACCGGGATCAGGAAATGGCCGTCATGCGCTCAAGCGGTTTCGGTTGGCGATACCTGTTGAAGCCACTGTTGAGCCTGGTCGTGCCGATCGCAATCGCCTTGCTGGTGTTGGGCCTGTCAGTTGCCCCGGGTGCCGCCCGGATGGCCGAGGAAAAATTGGAAGAGGCGTTTCGCTCGGCCGCCGTCTGGGGTTTGCAGGCGGGTAAGTTCCATGTACTCAAGCAGGGCGACCTGGTGTTGTACGCGGAAGCCATAGATGCAGATGGCAGCAGTCTTAAAAATATTTTCATCAAGCAGCGCCACAACGACAGGGAGCAGGTATGGGTGGCGCAGCGGGGTCGTTACTGGATGGATACCGGCACCGGTGACCGTTACCTCGTGCTCGAGGATGGCAAGGTGACGGACGTTGCCCCAGGGCAACTCGACGTGCGCGTGTTGAGCTTTGCCCGCAACGATTTGCGTTTGCCGGAACCGGAATTCCGCAAGCGGAAAAACACCAGGATCAATTCGGTCGCGTCGGCGGAATTGTTCGAACAGTCGGATACCGAATCCATTGCGGAATTGCAGTGGCGTCTGTCACCGGCCATCACGGTCATTGTGCTGGGTTTGCTCGCGATCCCGCTGGCGCATTCAGAACCCCGCGAAGGCAGGGGTGTCAGGGTCGTGCTGGGTATCCTGGTGTACATACTTTATGGCAATCTGCTTTACCTGTGCCGCACCTGGGTCACGGCAGGTGTTCTGCCGGCCTGGATCGGTCTGTGGTGGGTCCACGTGGTTTTCCTGATCATCAGTTTTGCATGGCTGTGGCGGCAGGGCCGGTTTCCGCTGAGGGCAGTGTAAATGATCAAGACCGTAGACACCTATATCGGCAAAACCGCAATCCTCGGAATTTTGCTCGTATGGATCAGTCTCACGATCCTGATGATGATGTTCAGCGTGCTGGGTGAGTTGCGTGACACCAAGGCCAATTATGATGCAATGGACGTGTTCTGGTTCGTATTGCAGACAGGCCCGCGGATGGCATACCAGATTTTCCCGGTATCGGCCCTGATGGGTTCCCTGCTGGGTGTCGGCAGCCTGGCGAGCGCAAATGAACTGGTCGCATTCCGGGTTTCAGGCGTCTCGCGGCTCAGGTTGGCGGTGGCGGGAATCGCCGGTACCCTGACGCTGACGATACCGGTCATGGCCATCGGCGAATGGATCGCGCCCGATGCCGAGCAACACGCCCGCGCCTATCGCTTGAGCCAGCTGGTGGGCCAGGTCATCATCGGCGGTACGTCAGGTATGTGGATCAGGGACGGCAGTGACATCGTCAATATCCGCCGCCCCCTGTTGACCGTTGACCGCGGTCAGCAATCCATCAGTTTCCAGGAAGTGGAAATACACCATTTCGACGGGTTTTCCGGATTGCAGAAAATCACCCGCGCCGACCGCGCATTCTTTGCCGGTGACCAATGGAGAATCGAGGGTGTTTCGATCATCGAAATTGGCAAGGACGCGGTCGTACCCACAAAGCTCGAACATGCGCCGTGGCTGTCCGGGATCAAACCGGAGTTGCTCGAAGCGGCGGTTACGCGTCCAAAATACCTGTCCATCAGCGACTTGCGGAACCAGATAAAATACCTGAAAAGCAATGGCCTGGATGACAGGGTTTATCAATCCGCGATCTGGGAAAAGATCACCTACCCGTTTGCGATCATTGCGCTGGTGCTGGCGGGCATGCCTTTCGTGTTCGGGTCTGCCAGGCAACATAACCACGGCATAAGACTGTTTATCGGCATGACGCTCGGCGGCGTTTTCATGCTGGTCAACGCGGCTGCGCAAAACCTCGCATCGGCATACTCGCTGCCGATCGCTTTGAGCACGGTCACGCCATCCACGATCCTGTTGATTGTTGCCCTCGCGGTTTTACGACGTTCAAACTGATCAGCGGTTTGCGGACCTTACCAACAGGGTTCGCGCGGCCAGGTCATGCCAGCAGCGATTACGGGAGTCCAGCAGGGCCCAAAATATGCCAAGGCCGATCAAACCCAGCGCAACCAGGCCGACCAGGAACCGCAGCAGGCATCTCGGCCAGGAGACCGCCAGGTCATTGCTGCTGACAAGCCTGATCCGCCAGGCGCGCATTCCCAGGGTCATGCCCCCGTACCGCCAGCAACTGCCGAGGTATGCGAAACAGACCGCCAGCAACCAGAGCGTGTAGCCGAAGTCTTTCAAGGCAGTCTGGTCAACATCACCAAAAGGCAGGGCGAGTGCCGCCGCCAGTATCAACAGAGCGAGTAAAACGAGACAGTCATAAAGCATTGCCAGCAACCTGCGCGGCAGTGGGCAATAAGTGTATTCGCTGGTATCGGCAGGATTATTTCTTTCCACTTGAACGACCGCTGGACTGGTGGCCCGACATGCCGGGGCAGCCAAGTTTACAGGCAAAACCCGCGCGTCACATATTTTCGCAGTCGATTACGTTATGATTGGCGGCATGGGTGAATTCAATGCGCAGGCAACAGGTCAGGACAATTAACGTGCAAGCCGGCAGTCAGGCACCCCCGGCAGGTACTAGTACCGTGACCCATAGATTTCGACACAACCAGAGCCCCC
>JBFZEL010000405.1:0-6396 GCA_041306925.1 Lysobacterales bacterium | reverse complement strand
GCGCGCTCGTAGCAGGTCACCGGCCAGCGCTTTTGCAGGTACTCTCTGGCCGCGGCGCCGGGGTCGGCAACCTGGACGCGGTCTATGTTATGGCGTGAGGCGAACAGTCTGCTGATCAGCGCTGTGGCCATGTTGCCGCCGCCAATGAAGCCGATTCTCATGGTTTGCCCTTGCCGATGTATTTCATGATTCACGAACGCCAAAAAGGTCGGTTCCAATGCGCACCATGGTGCTGCCTTCTGCGATCGCTATTTCGAGGTCAGACGACATGCCCATGGATAACGTATCAATGTCATGACCCGCATCCCTCAGCATATCAAACAGAATCTTTACCTTGCGAAAGCTTTGGTGTTGTTCACTCACATCCGACGTCATCCTGGGTATGGCCATCAAGCCCCTGATCTTTATGTTATCGAGACCTCGCGCAAACGCGGCCAATTGCGGAATTTCCGCCGCTGTCGCACCGGCTTTTTGCGGTTCCAGGTCGATATTGACCTGTAAACAGATATTAAGCGGTTCCAGGTGCCCCGGTCTTTGTTCTGCAAGCCGGCTGAGTATTTTCTGCCTGTCGACACTCTGAACCCATTGAAAATTTTCCGCAATGGCCCGGGTTTTATTGGATTGAAGTGTGCCGATAAAGTGCCATTGCAGGTTTAGAAGGGGCAGTTCCTGCTGCTTTTGCAAGGCCTCTTGTAAGTGGTTCTCACCAAAGGAATGCACGCCCAGTCCGTTGAGAATGCGGATTTTTTCAGCCGTATGCCACTTGCTGACCGCAAGCAGGGAAATCTCATCGGGTTGCCTGCCAGCGTCGAGACAGGCTTTTTCTATCCTTTGCCGGACCTGGTTCAGTCGTTCGATTGATTCATTCATGTTGCTGCGGGGTATTGCATTGTCTATTGTTCTAGTCATCGTCAGGCAAACCAATGGAATCGATTTAAGCATTTCCTTCATAATGAGTCATAATGTATTGTAACGCCACCAGTGTCCGAACAAGGAGGGTTAAATGGATATCGCTGAACTGCTTGCCTATGCCGTAAAAAACAAGGCTTCGGACCTTCACCTGTCCTCTGCCCTGCCGCCGATGATCCGGGTAGACGGCGATTTGCGCCGTCTGAATTTGCCCGCCCTGGATAACCAGCAGTTAACCGAGCTTCTCTACAGCACGATGAGCGATCATCAGCGACGCGACTTCGAAGCCAACCTGGAGGTGGATTTTTCTTACGCCGTGCCCGGTCTTGCCCGGTTTCGTGTCAATTGCTTTCACCAGGATCGCGGTGTCGGTGGGGCCTTCCGCACCATTCCCGCCGCAGTATGGACGCTGGAAGATATCGGTGCGCCGCCTTCCTTCAAGGAAATCATCAATGTCCCCCGCGGCCTGGTGCTGGTGACCGGTCCGACCGGTTCGGGTAAATCGACGACGCTGGCCGCCATGATCGATCACCTCAATACCACCCAGGCCGGCCATATCCTGACCATTGAGGACCCGATCGAATTTGTGCATACGTCACGTAAATGCCTGATCAACCAGCGCGAGATACACCGCGATACGCACGGGTTCAACCAGGCGCTGCGTTCAGCCCTGCGCGAGGATCCGGATATCATCCTGGTGGGTGAAATGCGTGATATCGAAACCATTCGCCTGGCCCTGACTGCGGCGGAGACCGGTCACCTGGTATTTGCCACGTTGCACACGAGCTCCGCAGCCAAGACCATTGACCGCATCATCGATGTATTCCCCGCGGGCGAGAAATCAATGGTGCGTTCGATGTTGTCAGAGTCATTGCGTGCGGTTATCGCGCAAACATTGATGAAAAGGATTGGCGGCGGTCGTATTGCCGCGCATGAAATCATGCTCGCGACACCCGCGATCCGGAACCTGATTCGCGAGGACAAGGTTGCACAGATGTATTCCGCCATTCAAACCGGCCAGAATGTTGGGATGCATACGCTTGATCAGTACCTCGAGGGCCTTGTGTCCAGGGGTATCGTGGCGCGCCAAGAAGCCGCCAGAAAGGCTGTCGACCGTAAACTGTTTTTGTAGGAAATACGTGGGTTATTCATCCTGGAAATGAATGGAGTGTCGATTTTGGAGGTGCAGACATGAGTGTAGTAGAAGGCTGGTTACGGGAAGTTCACCAGGAAAAAGGTTCCGACCTTTTTGTGACGGCGGATGCGCCTCCCTGCATCAAGGTCAATGGCAAGATCCGCGCAATTTCGACCGAAGTCCTGTTGCCGGAGGAAGTTGCCGAAATCGTCAAGAGCCTCATGAACAAGAAGCAGATCAGGGAATTTGATGAAACCCTGGAGTGTCAGTTCGCCATTGCTCTCGGAGAGGATGTGCGGTTCCGTGTCAGTGCGTTCTACCAGCAGGGAAATATTGGCATGGTTTGCCGGCGCATTGAAACGACCATCCCGACATTCGAAGACCTGGGCTTACCGGAATTATTGACGGATTTGTCGCTGGCCAAACGTGGCATTGTCCTGTTTGTGGGCGCCACCGGTACGGGTAAGTCAACCTCGCTGGCGTCCATGATCGGCTACCGCAACAGGCGCATGAGCGGGCATATCATTTGTGTGGAGGACCCGATCGAGTACGTCCACTTCCATGGCAAGAGCCTCGTGACACAGCGTGAGGTCGGAATCGATACGGATTCATTTGAAGTCGCCCTGCGCAACACTTTGCGGCAGGCGCCGGATGTGATCATGATCGGTGAAATCCGCACCCGTGCGACCATGGAATACGCCATTACCTTTGCCGAAACCGGTCACCTCGTTCTATGCACTTTGCACGCCAATAACGCCAACCAGGCGCTTGACCGTATTTTGCATTTCTTCCCGGAAGAAGCAAAAGAACAGGTGCTGCTCGATCTGTCATTCAACATGAAGGCGATCGTCGCGCAACAGCTGGTTCCGTCTGCGGACCAGACCCGGCGCTGGGCGGCGGTAGAGGTACTGCTGGCGACACCATTGGTGCAGGAGCGGATTCGCAATGGTGAAATCACCGAACTGAAAAAGATCATGAAAGAATCCAGGCACCACGGCATGATCACTTTCGATCAATGTCTGTTTGGAATGTACAAGGAAGGCAAGATTACCTACGACGAGGCCATCAGGCACGCCGATTCCGCGAACGAGGTCCGCCTGGCTGTGAAATTGTCGGAAGGTGGCGATGCCGAGTCACTTGCAGCGGGTCTCAAGGACGTCGAATTAATGGAACTTTAGACTGCCTGGGCCTTTTCTACTTCCGATCAGTAAAAATACAGGATACTGAATGTGCGCATTTTGATTATCGAGGACAACCCGGATATCGCCGCCAATATTGGCGACTACCTGGATGAAAAGGGCCATACCGTGGATTTTGCCGGAGATGGTATCACCGGCTTGCACCTGGCCATCGTCAATGATTTCGATGCCATCGTGCTGGATTTAGCCCTTCCGGGTATGGATGGTCTGGAAGTCTGCCGCAAGCTTCGCCAGGATGCCGGCAAGAATACACCCGTCCTGATGTTAACTGCCCGCGATCGACTTGAAGACAAACTGGCCGGTTTCGCAACAGGAGCGGACGACTACCTGGTTAAGCCGTTCGAACTGCAGGAGGTGGAAGCAAGGCTGAGGGTCCTGACCACCAGGGTTGCGCGCAGGGCTAGCAAGGAAATCCAGATCGGCGACCTGGTGTTTAACGTGGATACCTTGACGGTCACGCGTACCGGTCACGAAATTGACCTCAATCCCATTGGGCTGAAATTATTGCGCTGCCTGATGGAGGCCTCGCCCAGCGTGGTGACGCGGGCAGAGCTGGAAAAAGAGGTCTGGGGTGAAGAGATGCCCGATAGTGACAGTTTGAGGGTGCATATACACTCCTTGCGTTCAGCCATCGACAAGCCTTTTGGAACCAAGATGATTCAGACCCGTCACGGGATTGGTTACCGGCTGTTGGAGTCAAATGCTATATAGACGTAGGCTCCGCAGCCGAATCATATTTTCTTTCTTGCTTTTTGGCACGCTGCTCAGCAGCCTGTTTGCAATCAGCACGCTTTTTCTGCAAAGCACACTCGAAGACGAACTCATCGGCTCGACCCTGAAGCAGGAACTGGATGATTATCTGGTGCAGCTGCGCAAGGACCCAACACTGGTGGAGCCGTTCCACACCCGTATCCAGGGGTTTATTACTCGCCCTGGGGACCCCAATCACAGTGTCGTCGCACAAATCAGGGCGCTCGAACCGGGTGTGCACGCGGTAGAAACCCCGGAGGGCTATTTCAAGGCCGCGGTGCGTAAGGACGATGATCTGTGGGCATTCCTGATTTATGACATCTCGGAGAACCGGCGCCTGACCCATCGGCTTGTCTGGTCCCTGGTGGTGGCTGTAGCCGTGTTTTCCCTGTTGTCTCTGGCGTTGGGATTATGGTCGTCCAGCAGGGTCATGAAACCGGTCGTTGACCTCGCTGAGCGACTGAGTCATTTGGCTGAAGAGACGCCGTCCCCGGGTCTGGCCAAGTGGTTTCCGAATGACGAGGTCGGACAGTTGGCTGCGGCACTCGATGCCTATGCCGCGCGGGTCCACCAGCTGGTCCAGCGGGACCGGGAATTCAATGCCGATGTCAGCCACGAGTTGAGAACGCCGCTGGCCGTTATTTCAGGCGCCACGGAATTGCTGCTGGCGCAAAACGAACTGCCTGAAAAAACCAGGAACCGGATTCTGCGTATCGCCCGGGCGGCGCGGCAATCTACTGATATCACCACTGCATTGCTCCACCTGGTGCGGGCCGAACAGGGCGTTAACCAGGACAGCGAAGCCCATGACGTGCGGGGTATCGTTGAAAAACTGATCCATCTTCACGAGCCCCTGCTCGATCAAAAACCACTCGAACTGAAAATTATCGGGGAAGATAAGGTCAGCGTGATTGCGCCGGAGTCTGTCATTGCGGTTACGGTTGGCAATCTGATCAGTAACGCCATCCGTTATACGCCGTCGGGCGAGGTGGTCTGCACGATCGGCAATGGACGCATCCTGGTTGAAGACACCGGGCCCGGGATTCCAGAAAAAGAATTGTCGCTCGTCATGAACAGGCACTATCGCGGAGAGGGTGCGTCGGGCAAAGGCTCGGGCCTGGGCCTGGCGATTTCCAAACGATTGTGTGAGCTGTATGGCTGGTCTATTCATTTCCAAAACAGGGAAACAGGTGGTCTGCGTGCCGAGTTACGGTTTTTTAGCCAGGTTTGAGCGCAGTTTGATGAGTTGATCCGCAGACGGGAGGGCGAAATCATGGCCATAATTTCATGTCCCAAGTGTAAAAAATTAATATCCAGCCACACCTCAATATGCCCGTACTGTGGATTTCAGCGGGGAGAGGTTTCCGAGGCGCAGTTGAAAGAGTTCCAGCGGCGGAAATTAAGAGACCGCATCTATCATCTGAAAATGTCCAGTTACGCTGCGCTGGCAATGTTAATCGCGGCGTTCGGCTGGCTCCTGGTGGCGACTGAAAATTTACAGCACCTGTCGGGCACCGGGCCTTTCATATTGTTTGCCGTTGGATGCCTGTGCTATTTGGTCACACGGTTTTATCTTTACAGGGCCACGTCGGCTTTGAGGAAACTGGGGGTCTGAGCAGCGGAATTTGAAAATCGTCCTTTATGCAAGGATTACTGGATCCGTTCAACCGCTACTGTCGAGTTATGCTCCACCATCTTCAACCGCCAATTTCCCAGAAAACCTTTTTTTATCACTATTTCAGGGTTTTCAACTGGTGCAATATAAAAGCTGTCGTTTTCGGTCTGTTGCCATATCATGCCGTTGGCTAGTTTAAAAAGTGTACCCTTGGCTTTCCATCCGTCGAATGTCCCAACGATAGAGCTACGAATGTCATCATCATTTTTCGGGGTGCCTTTTGGCTGGTCCTCAAAGCCTCGTAAATCTTTACCAACCGAAGCAGTCGCTCCAGCCGCGCCGCTGGCTGAAGGTGCCGATGCGTTTTCCAATGTAGCTACCGAGTGACGCCTGAGCCATTCATTTAGTGCAGTTAGTTCATCTCCCGTCAGCTTTCCAAGCCCGGTTTCCATAAATTCTTTTCCGGACATGCGCTCTTCAAGCGTGGAAAATCCATCAGCGGCCTGTGCCGTGATATGCAATAAAGCGACAAGTATGAAAAATAGCAGCTTTTTCATTTAATGATCTCGATTAGTGGATACATATTGAATTATGACGAGGGTCTTCAATGTTTCTGTTGGTTGAAGAATACAGCTTGATTGACGCTATAAAAATCAGAGGTCTTGCTGATACCTGACATAGGGAATGCGACCGTAGACAGCCTCAAACGGGTCAAGCAAACCAGAGTCATTTTTGCCTTTATCCCCGTTACCCGCACCCAGAACATTGCTTGTACCAACGCTGAGATT
>JBFZEL010000404.1:0-6486 GCA_041306925.1 Lysobacterales bacterium | reverse complement strand
CGCTCTTCCGATCTGGCAAGGAACGTCACCCGCTGACCGGCCTGGCGGCCACGATCTACGAGATCGTCAGCCGCGAAGAGCCCTTTGCCGAAGACGACTACCGCCGCGCCTGAGCGGGATTGAATCCAGGCCGGGGTTGAATCCAGTGTCCTGTCATTGGACGCATGACAGGACACTAGGCCAGGGCGAACGCCCGATCCAGTTGTGACTGGATCTTGTCAACGCTCTGGCCAATCACGTCCTTGGGAATCTCCTTGATGACGGCTTTCACCAGGTCCGCCGGCAGGGTCTTGCGAATGACACCGAGGACGGCGGGGGCCGCCAGTAAAACCAACTTGTCAAAATCGCCTTTCAAATGCGCTTGCTCGAGCCGTTGGACCATCTCCTTGACAAAACGCCGGCGCCGCTCCTGTTTCACACCGACGTGCGGCTCGATGGAATGCCGGGCCGAGCCCATACGGTCAAACGCCCTGCCCGGCGCGTCGGAACCCAGGTCGCGCGGATGGGCCGTGCCCGCCTCGTTGACCAGTGTATCTACGAGCATTAAATTTCTGGGAATCTGGCCACTCGAGTAAATCTGCGCCTCTGCCTGGTTTGCGACTAAAATCCAGTTGGTTTTCATAAAAAATGTACTCCGGTTCAGTGGGTCTCAATAATTCCGCAGGCTTCCGACTCCTGCATTCCCGCCGCGACTCTCGTCCGCTTCAAACCCAAACCCCGCGCAGCCAAAGCCAGCCACCTGCGCCATGGTCAGCAGCCGATGGCCGGAAAGGGTTTTAGCTGCCGCCGATGTTGCGTCCGAGTGTCTTGATCAGGTCCAGCGGAAAGACGATGATCGAGCTCTTGTCGCCAGCGATTTCCGTCAGTGTCTGCAGGTAGCGCAACTGGATCGCGTTGGGTTCGGCGCTGAGCGTTTTTGCGGCTTCGACCAGTTCAAATGCAGCCTGCTTCTCGCCGGTGGCGTGAATGACCTTGGCGCGCCGCTGCCGCTCGGCCTCCGCCTGTGCGGCGATGGCGCGGATCATGCTCTCATCCAGATCGACGTGCTTGATCTCGACAGTGGATATCTTGATGCCCCACGCGTCGGTCTGGCGGTCCAGGATTGCCTGGATGTCCCTGTTCAATGTATCGCGTTCGGCCAGCATTTCGTCCAGTTCGTGCTGCCCCAGCACCGAGCGCAGGGTCGTCTGCGCCAACTGGCTGACGGCATCGTAGTACTTTTCCACCTGGATGATCGCTTTCTCCGGATCGATGACCCGAAAGTAGACCACCGCATTGACGTGCACCGAAACGTTGTCCCGCGAGATGACATCCTGGGTCGGCACATCCATCACGATGACCCTGAGATCGACCCTTACCATCTGTTGAACGATCGGGATCACGATGATCAGTCCCGGGCCCTTGACCTTCCAGAACCGGCCAAGCTGGAAAACCACACCCCGTTCATATTCACGCAGAATCCTGACGGCGCTGAAAACGAGCATGAAGATGACGAACAATATGATGCCTGGTAAATAGTTGAACATTTTGCTACTCCTTCATTGATCCAGCGACCCGGGCTCACTCATCTGCGCGACGCACTTTCAGTATCAATCCATCAATAGCCGTTACCACGACGCTTTGCCCTTTGCGTATGCATGACCCGCTAACAGCACTCCAGCGTTCGCTGTGTACAAATACTTCCCCGGTTTGATGGATATCCGAAAGAGCAATGCCCGTCGCGCCGATCATCTGCTCACGTCCGGAGACCACGGGCCTTAACCTGGCCTTTAGCGCAATGCCAACAATGGCCATCAAACCGAGCGAACTGGCCAATGCCAGCGCGCCGATCAAAGGCCGCGAGATCGCATAGCCCGGCACATCGGTATCAATCAGGATGATCGAACCGATGACCATGGAGATGATGCCGCCGATACCCAGCACGCCAAAACTGGGCGCCACCGCCTCGCCGATCATCAGGATGATGCCGAGCGCAAGCAACGCAAAACCCGCGTAATTCACCGGCAGCATCTGGAATGCGTAAAGCGCGGTGAGCAAACAGATGGCCCCAATCACACCCGGCAGGACGGCGCCGGGGTTGTAGCCCTCGAAGAAAAGCCCGTAAATACCGACGAGCAAAAGCAGGTAGGCAATCGTCGGACTGGTGATGACACCCAGCAATTCGCTTTTCCAGTCCGGCTCAATCTGCTCGACCTGTAACGCAGCGGTGTCGAGGGTCCAGTCGCGACCGCCAACTTCGATGGTCTTGCCGTTTAACTGTTGCAGCAGGTCGCCAACGTCCGACGCGATCAGATCGATGACACCGATTTCAAGGGCTTTTTCTGCCGTAATACTGGCTGCCTCCCGGACCGCCAGTTCCGCCCAGTCCGCATTGCGGCCATGCCGGTTGGCCAGTCCGCGCGCGTAGGCGATGGCGTCGTTAACCACCTTGCGCTCCATGGCATTGGTGGCAACGGTCTCCGGCACTTCTGCATCGTCGCTTTTTTCAGCGGGCTCCTGCTTACGGCCCGCTTGCTCGCCACCGATAATCGAAACGGGTGTGGCCGCCCCGACATTGGTCGCAGGGCTCATCGCCGCGATGTGACTGGCAAGGAGTATGTACATGCCGGCGCTCGCGGCGCGTGCACCCCCGGGTGTCACGAAAGTCGCCACCGGCACCGGTGAATTGAGAATCGCCTTGATGATATCCCGTGTTGAAGCATCCAGACCGCCCGGCGTATCCATGCGGATGATCACCAGTTCGGCATTTCGGCCTGACGACTTTTCCAGCGAATCAATGAGGTATTCAGCAGTAGCGGGCCCGATCGGGCCCTGCACGTCCAGCAGGAAAACCCGCTGGTCAGCGGTCTGCGCAACGGGGTTTTCTTTCGTCGGTGTGGGTTGTTCATCCTGCGCGATGCTGATTGCAGGCACGAGAATGACGATCAGGAAGTAAATCCAGAGTTTTTTTAGCTCGACCGAAGCACGGTGCAAAACGCCCATCTTTGACGGCTCCTGCTTTCGTCAAGGGCCTTACGAAAGAACGTGTACTACATTTTATTAGAGCAAACCGGCCTGGTAAGATTCCATCGGCGCAGGTTTTTGCGACCAAAGGAACCTGTTCTGACACCTGTCCAAAACCCCTGCGGGTTTGCTCATTGCAACTCTATGACGAGGTCACCCTGCGCCACCAGTTCTCCAGCCTTAAGGTACACAGCCTTGATGGTGCTGTCAAACGGAGCGGTTATGGTGGTCTCCATTTTCATCGCCTCGATGACAAACACCGGGGTGTCCTTGTCGACCTTGTCACCCGCAGCGACCAGTACCGAAGCCAGCTTGCCCATCAGCGGCGAGCCGATTTCATTGCGCACCAAAGCCTTGCGGTTGGCGGCGTGGCGCGGCACGACGGTTTCATCGCGCACCTGGACGCTGCGCGCCTGGCCGTTGAGGTCGAAGGTGACGCGGCAGAAGCCGTTATCGTCGGTATGCGAACGGTAAACGTAACGGATGACGATAGTTTTGCCACGCTGCAGCTTGACGAGAATTTCATCACCCTGTTTCAGACCGTAAAAGAAGGTCTGCGTCGGCAGGTAATGGACTTCACCGAACTCTTTCAGGTGCTCATGGTAACCGCGGAACACTTCCGGGTACATCAGGTAGGACAGGAAATCCAGTTCGCTCACGCTGCCATCGAACTGCGCCTGGAAGGCGGCGAACTCGGTTTCGAAATCGACCGGCTCCAGGGCCGCGCCCGGTGGCCCGGTCATGGCTTTACGGCCTTTCAGAACCAGTGCCGAGAGTTCGGCGGGGAAACCGCCTTCCATCTGGCCGAGCTTGCCGGAGAACAGGTCGACGACCGAATCCGGAAAGGCCAGCGTGTCACCATGGGCCATGACGTCCTTCTCATCCAGACCATTGGCGGTCATGAACAGCGCCATGTCGCCGACCACCTTGGAAGACGGCGTGACCTTGACGATATCGCCGAACATCCGGTTGACGGTGGCGTAGTTTTTCTTGATCGCCTCGAAGCGGTGCTCGAGACCCAGTGCGATGGCCTGCGGACGCAGGTTGGAATACTGGCCGCCCGGGATCTCGTGCTCGTATACCTCGGCCGTGCCGGCCTTCAGACCGGATTCGAACGGGTAATAAATCTCGCGCACCGCCTCCCAATAATTGGCGTACTGGTTCAGCGAGGCCAGGTTGAAGGGTTGCTCGCGTGCGTGACCCTGCATGACCGCGATCAGGGAGTTCATGTTGACCTGCGAGGTCAGGCCCGACATCGAACTCAAGCAGACATCGACGATGTCCACGTCGGCTTCGATGGCTTTGAGCAGGGTCGCGCTCTGCATGGACGAGGTGTCGTGCCTGTGCAGGTGGATGGGGATGCCGACCGCTGCACGCAGCGCCGGGATCAGCACTTGCGCGGCATACGGCTTGAGCAGACCGGCCATGTCCTTTAGCGCCAGCATGTGCGCACCGCTGTCCTCGAGACGGCGCGCCATGTCGAGGTAGTACTGCAAATTGTAGCGGTTGGCCGGATCGGAATTGAGCACATCCCCGGTATAACAGATGGTCGCCTCGGCGATGCCGCCGGTGCGCTCGCGCACGACCTGGACCGAGCGTTTCATCCCTTCGATCCAGTTCAGTGAATCGAAGATACGGAAGACATCGATGCCGTTTTCCCAGGACTTCTCGATAAACTTTTCGACCACGTTATCCGGGTAAGCCTTGTAACCGACCGCGTTGGACCCGCGGAACAACATTTGCAGCAGGATATTGGGCACCGCCTGGCGCAGTTGCTGCAAACGCTGCCAGGGACACTCGCGTAAAAAGCGCAGCGCCACATCAAAGGTGGCACCGCCCCACATTTCCAACGAGAACACCTGCGGGTGGGCCTTGGCGAAGCCTTCGGCGACGGCCAGCATGTCCAGCGTCCTGACACGCGTCGCCAGCAATGACTGGTGGGCATCGCGCAGGGTGGTATCGGTGTACATGATGTGCTTTTGCGCGCGGACCCAACTGCAGAAAGCCTCCGGACCCATTTCGTCCAGCAGGTTCTTGCTGCCCTTCGGGTAGTCCGCCAGGCGGTCGAAATGCGGTACTTGCGGCTTGCGGAAGGTCCGCTGTGGATCGACCGCACCGATATCCCGGTTGCCGTTCACCGTCAGCCTGGCGATATAGCGCAGGGTCTTGGTCGCACGGTCAAAGCGTTGCGTGATTTTGAACAACTCCGGGTGGGTGTCGATGAAATCGACCGTGGCCGCACCGACAGCAAAGGTCGGGTGGCGCAATACGTTCTGCAGGAAGCCGATATTGGTCTTGACCCCGCGGATACGGAATTCACGCAAGGCGCGGTGGTTGCGTTCTATCGCACCACTCAAAGTCCGGCCCCACGAAGTCACCTTGACCAGCATCGAATCGAAGAACGGCGAAACCTGCGCGCCGGTGTAAGCCGCGCCGACGTCGAGGCGGATGCCGAAGCCGGCGGCGCTGCGGTAGGCGATCAGCGTGCCGTAGTCGGGTTGAAAACCGTTTTCCGGATCCTCGGTGGTGATCCGGCACTGGATGGAATAACCGCGGCACTGGACATCGGCCTGCGATTTCAGCCGCAGTTCCGGATCGCGGAGCAGGATGCCGCGCGCGATCTGGATCTGGCTGCGGACGATATCGATACCGGTAATCTGCTCGGTGACCGTGTGTTCAACCTGGATACGCGGGTTGACCTCGATGAAGAAAATGTTTTCCTGCCTGTCGACGAGGAACTCGACCGTGCCGGCATTGCTGTAATTGACGTGCCGCGTGATCGCCAGCGCGTAGTCGTATAACTTCTGCCGGGTCTCCTCGCGCAGCGCAAAGCTCGGTGCGACCTCGACGACTTTCTGAAAGCGCCGCTGCACCGAACAATCACGCTCGAACAGATGCACCAGGTTGCCCTCGTTATCACCCAGGATCTGCACTTCGATGTGCTTCGGCGATTCGATGAATTTCTCGAGAAACACCGTGTCATTGCCAAACGCCTTGCCGGCCTCGGCACGCGCTTCGGTATAGGCTTTTTTAAGCTCGCCTTCGCTGCGTATCACACGCATGCCGCGCCCGCCGCCGCCAGCGGTCGCTTTCAGTATCACCGGGTAACCGATGCGCCCGGCCTCGACCCGCGCGATTTCAACGTTGTCCAGCTTTTCCTTGCTGTCCTCGATAACCGGAATACCGGCCGCGATCGCAATGGTCTTGGCCTGGACCTTGTCACCCAGCATGGCCATGGCCTCCGGCCTCGGTCCGACAAAGATGATGCCCGCATCGCGGCAACGCCGGGCAAACTCGACGTTTTCCGACAGGAAGCCATAACCGGGATGGATCGCGTCCACCCCGTTCAACCTGGCGACTTCGATGATCGCGTCGATGTCGAGGTAAGGTTTGAGGGGCTCGTCATCGGCGCCGATCTGGTAAGCCTCGTCGGCTTTGTAGCGGTGCGGCGAGAAGCGGTCCTCGTGGGTATACAGGCTGATG
>JBFZEL010000403.1:0-6090 GCA_041306925.1 Lysobacterales bacterium | reverse complement strand
GATCAGTCAAGCCGATGTGTCCATCAACGGCTGGGCAATCGAGGCGCGGGTTTATGCGGAAGACCCTGCGCGTAATTTTCTGCCCTCCACGGGTCGCCTGGTGTATTACCGGCCACCAGAGAACGATGACAATGTACGCGTGGATACCGGGGTCTATGAAGGCGGGGAAGTCTCCATGTTTTACGACCCGATGATCGCCAAGCTCATCACCCACGGTGCGGATCGCGAAACAGCGAGGACCCACATGCGTTCCGCGCTCGACCGTTTCCTGATCCGGGGCGTTTCGCATAACATCAGCTTCCTTTCAGCATTGATGGTAAACCCGAGGTTCGTTGCGGGTAAGATCAGCACCAACATGATCGGGGAAGAGTATCCTGACGGTTTTCAGCCGACCGACCTGTCCCACCAGGACCCGACCATTTTCATCTCGGTTGCCGCTTCTATTGTGCGTGGTTACCGTGATCGCGCGGCTCAAATCGATGGACAACTCAATGGCCATGAACGCCGTGTACCCAGCGACTGGGTCATCGTGATGAACAACGAACACCATCATGTCACCGTTGTCCAGGTCAATGGTGGATACGACGTAAATTACCAGGGTAATACCTACGCGGTTCGCAGCAAATGGGAATTTGGTCAAGCCATTTTCAGTGGCACGATAAATGGTGAGCAGGTTTTCATCCAGGTCATGCGCAAGGACCAGAACTACCGGCTGTTACATGGTGGTTCCCAGGTCGATGTCCTTATCGTCACACCCAGGGTGGCTGAGCTGCTGAAATACATGCCGAAGAAAGCGCCACCCGACCTGTCGAAATACCTGCTTTCGCCGATGCCTGGTCTGTTGGTTTCAGTTGCGGTTAAAGAAGGCGATGTGATCGTCGCCGGCCAGGAACTGGCGGTACTCGAAGCCATGAAAATGGAAAATACACTGCTCGCAGAGTACGACGGCGTGGTGGCCCGCATCCACTGCATACCGGGCGCCAGTCTTGCGGTTGACGACGTCATCATGGAATTCGAGCGGGATTAGTCGTGACAACTGCGACCGGCTCCGGATTGATGCAGCAGACCGAGGCGCTTGCGCGCGCCGTACACGAGGGGGAACGCCGTGCCCTGGCGCGGGCCATTACGCTGATAGAATCGACGCGTGCCGATCATCGCGCTGCCGCCTGCAAACTGCTCGAAGGCCTGATGCCGTATTCCGGGAATTCCATTCGACTGGGAATATCAGGTGTACCGGGGGTTGGAAAATCGACCTTTATCGAAGCTCTCGGCAATCATGTTATCGATGTGGGCCACCGGGTGGCCGTGCTGACCGTAGACCCTTCCTCGGCAATTAGCGGCGGTTCCATTCTGGGTGACAAGACCCGCATGGAATTGCTGTCACGGCGCGCCGAGGCCTACATCCGCCCCTCGCCGGCCGGTAAAACCCTCGGTGGTGTCAGCCGGCGCAGCCGTGAAGCACTGATTCTTTGTGAGGCGGCCGGGTTCGACGTGGTTATCGTCGAGACCGTGGGTGTGGGCCAATCCGAAACCAAAGTGGCGGACATGACGGATATGTTCGTGCTTCTGCAATTACCCGGCGGTGGCGATGAACTGCAGGGTATTAAACGCGGCATCATGGAGTTGGCAGACCTGATCCTGATCAACAAGGCCGATGATGAATTACAGGCACTGGCCGGGCGGTCTGCGGCAGAGTATCGCAACGCCTTACGTTTGCTCCACCCCCGTTCCGCGAACTGGAAGGTCGAGGTCCGGACCTGTTCCGCCCGCGATGGCGTTGGTATTGCCGAGGTCTGGGATATCGTGTTGCAACATCGCAAAGTACATGAATTGAACGGCGAACTGAATACACGTCGCGCCGCGCAGGCACGCGACTGGATGTGGTCCGATGTGAGCGATAATTTGTTGGCTGCACTGCAAAGCGATGCCCGCGTTCGCCGGCAAATCCCGTTGCTGGAGGCAGCAGCCAGTGAAGGCCGTATTCCGCCAACGATTGCCGCGGGTCAGTTGCTTGAGCTTTTTTTAAAGCGCAAAAAATAGCCTTAGGAATTATCCAAACCGGGAGAATTACATGAGCAACCGCCCTTTCAGGGTATTGGGAGTACAACAGATCGCTGTGGGCGGATTGGATAAAACCCGCTTACGCACTTTATGGGTGGATACGCTTGGTCTCGAGTTCACTGGAACTTATCAAAGCACAGCGGAAAATGTTGATGAGGATATCGCGGTCACCGGTAGCGGGCCGTTCAGGGTGGAAGTCGATCTGATGCAGCCACTTGATCCGGCGGGAAAGCCACAGGTGCAAAATCCGCCACTCAATCACATTGGCTTGTGGATAGATAATCTGCCTGCCGCAGTGGAATGGCTGAAGTCACGCGGTATGCGGTTTGCACCAGGGGGAATACGGAAAGGCGCATCCGGCCATGACATCTGTTTCATTCACCCCAGGGCCAATGAGGAGTTTCCCATCGGTGGTGAAGGTGTGTTGATCGAACTCGTTCAAGCCCCGTTTGAAGTAACGGAGGCCTTTAAACATTTGCCCCAGACCAAGCTGTAACGCGCCTCCTGATGGGAGCGCGCCACAGGTCGTTTAACCTGCTCCCCGGTTTACCCGCAGGCGCTATTGCAGCAGGTGAATATTTTTCTCAGCCGAAATCTTCTTGAGTTGCTCAGGCCAGACCGTGACGCTGACCTCACCGATATGGGCTTTTTTCAGCAGCAGCATATAGACACGGGATTGCCCGATGCCACCGCCGATACTCAACGGAATCTGGTCTTTCAGGATGGCCTGGTGGTATGGCTGTTCAAGCAAGTCCAATTGACCGCTCATCTCGAGTTGTTGGCGCAGCGTATCCTTGGTAACCCTGATACCCATCGATGACAATTCATGCCGTCGTTGGGTGACAGGGTTCCAAACCAGGATATCACCGTTCAGCCCGTGCATTACGCGGCCGTCTTTCGAGCGGGTTTCGGTCACCCAGTCGTCGTAGTCAGCAGCGCGCATTTCATGCGGATAACCATCCGCCAGCGGCCAGCCGATACCGTAGATAAAGACGGCCGGAAATTCCTTGACGAGCGCCGTTTCGCGCTGTTTGCGGGGCAGATCCGGATACCTTTCGAGTATCTCCTCCGCGTGGATGAAGGTCAGTTCATCGGGCAGCGGCGGATATCTCGGATCAATGAGTTGCGGAAACATCGTCTGTGCATGCTGTTCCGCACCCTTGATGACTTTCCAGATGCTTTTGATTGTTTCAGTCAGGTAATCCAGGCTGCGCTGCTCAGAACTGATGGCCTTTTCCCAATCCCACTGATCAACATAGGCACTGTGATCGTGATCGAGAAAATAGTCCTTACGCACCGCTCTCATGTCGGTGCAAATGCCTTCGCCAAGCTTGCAACCGAAAGCCTTGAGCGCCATGCGCTTCCACTTGGTGGCCGCCTGCACGACCTGCGCGTTCAAGCGCCGTTCCAATCCAAGGCCACAGGGGAATTCCACCGGAGTGCGTGAACCGTCGCGATCCAGCATGTCGTTCACGCCGCTCTCACGCTCGACGATGAGCGGCACCTGGACCATTGACAGACCCAGCTCCCTGCACAGGTTGTCCTCGATATATTGCTTTACGCCATAGAGCGCGTGCATGGTTTCCATGGGTGTGAGCAATGAGTCGTAATTTTGTGGCAATGCAGCCGCCACTTCCTCGTAGGTCCCGATACCGGGGCCGGCCAGATCAGCTTGTTTATTTAACATGGCGAGTACTCCTGTTGTCATCTAAGTTGGGCTTGGATAAGTATGCCAGTACTCACTTCAGGACGAGTTGATCAAGGTCATACAGCAGATGCTATTGACCGAATATGCGAACTTTTCGTCGTGCGCAAGCCGGCAAATTTCATGAATCGGTTGCTTCTGGCTGTTACCGGATTGACTTAGGTCACGTTTAGTACAAACCCGTGCCCATCCGCCTGGGTTTGGTCTATTTAAGGCTGAATTTAAGGGTACAATAAATCAAATCAATCAAGGTGTTGACGGCAGGTGCGATTGACTGTCGCGCGGCACCCAATCATGACTATCGAGGAGCGTCCGATGAAAAAACCCGTACGAGTGACAATAACCGGTGCTGCCGGTCAAATTGGATATCAGTTGTGCTTCAGGATTGCAGCTGGCGATATGCTGGGTAAAGACCAGCCTCTCATCCTGCAGTTACTGGAAATCACCCCGGCGCTGTCAGCCTTGGAAGGGGTGGTGATGGAGCTCAAGGATGCGGCATTTCCTTTGTTGCACAGCGTTGTATCCACGGATGATGTCAATGTTGCCTTCAAGGATACCGACTACGCCTTGCTGGTGGGCGCCAGACCGCGTGGCCCCGGCATGGAGCGGGCTGATCTGTTGACCGCCAACGGCAAGATATTCGGACCGCAGGGCGCCGCCATGAATGCACACTCAAGCCGTGATATCAAGGTGCTGGTCGTGGGTAACCCGGCCAACACCAACGCCCTGATCGCCATGTCCAGCGCACCGGATCTGAATCCGCGCAACTTCACCGCCATGACCCGCCTTGATCACAATCGTGCGAAAGCGCAACTGGCAGAGAAAACCGGGATCCATCACGGGTTGATCCGCAAGATGACGATTTGGGGTAATCACTCGTCCACTCAATATCCGGATATCAATTTTGCCGAAGCCGATGGCAAAAAAGCAGTAAACCTCGTGGATCAGGGCTGGTACCGTGAAACGTTTATCCCCACCGTCCAGCAACGTGGCGCCGCGATCATCAAGGCCCGCGGCGCATCCAGCGCTGCCTCGGCCGCAGCATCGGCCATCGATCATATGCGTAACTGGGCGCTGGGAACGGCGGAAGGTGATTGGGTTTCCATGGCCGTTCCGTCTGATGGCAGTTATGGCATCGAAACCGGTATCATCTATTCGTACCCCTGTACTTGCCGGGATGGTAATTACGAGATCGTGCAGGGTCTGGCGATCGATGAATTCAGCCGAGCCCGCATGGATGTATCCGCTGCGGAATTGCGTGATGAGCGCAAGGCTGTCGAGCATCTGTTGACTTGAAGCAGGCGGTCAACCGGCTGCGGAGTCGCGACGCCATCCTGCTGGTTTGACGCACCATAAAAAAACCGGCCGGGATTGACCGGCCGGTTTTTTTGTCCAATAGACTTGTCGTGTTTGCGTCTTTTTTCAGCGCTTCATAAAGTTGAAAAACTCTTCATTTGTCTTGGTCGCTTTCAATTTGTCCAGCATG
The DNA here is from genome assembly GCA_041306925.1 of Lysobacterales bacterium. Lineage (GTDB taxonomy): Bacteria > Pseudomonadota > Gammaproteobacteria > Xanthomonadales > SZUA-36 > SZUA-36. The sequence continues at coordinate 838 of JBFZEL010000403.1, read as the reverse complement.
AACTCGATGGCCTGTATTTCATCCATCGGATGCAAAAGCTTGCGAAGAATCCAGACTTTTTGCAACTGGTTCTGGTCGATCATCAGTTCTTCACGCCGGGTGCCGGATTTATTGATGTCAATGGCGGGATAGACGCGTTTTTCCGCAATTCTGCGGGCCAGGTGAACTTCCATATTACCGGTGCCTTTAAACTCCTCGTAGATGACTTCATCCATCTTCGAACCGGTTTCCACAAGAGCCGTGGCAATAATTGTCAATGAACCACCTTCGGTGACATTTCTTGCTGCACCAAAGAAGCGCTTCGGCCGTTGCAGGGCATTGGCGTCAACGCCACCGGTCAGGACCTTGCCTGATGAGGGCGCCACCGTATTGTAAGCGCGCGCCAGTCGGGTGATCGAATCCAGCAGGATAACGACATCGTGTTTGTGCTCGACAAGGCGCTTGGCCCTCTCGATCACCATTTCCGCAACCTGAACGTGGCGGGAGGCCGGTTCATCAAACGTGCTGGAAACAACTTCGGCGTCAACTGACCTCTGCATCTCGGTCACTTCTTCCGGTCGTTCGTCGACCAGCAGGATGATCATTTTGCAGTCTTTATGATTGGCCCTGATGCTGCTGGCAATATTTTGCAGCATGATAGTTTTACCGGCTTTGGGTGGCGAAACCACAAGACCACGCTGGCCAAAGCCGATTGGTGAAATAAGGTCGATGATGCGTGAGGTAATGTCTTCGGTGCTGCCCGTCCCCCTTTCGAGCACGGCCTGGATGGTCGGAAACTCTGCAGTAAGGTTTTCAAACAGGATCTTGCTCTTGGCGGCGTCAAGATCGGAAGAGCGTC
>JBFZEL010000402.1:0-4411 GCA_041306925.1 Lysobacterales bacterium | reverse complement strand
TGGGTGACGTTCAGCTGTGCGGCGATGGTGGGAATATCGACGTCCTTGCCCTTGAAGGCGAAAGCCGAGGTGCGGGAGATCACGCGCAGGTCCTTGATCTGGGCCAGGACGTTCAGTAGTTCCTCGGATAGCCCGTCCGAGAAGAATTCCTGCTCGGGGTCGTTGCTCATGTTGACGAAGGGCAGGACGACGATGGATTGTTGGGTTGGGGTGGCTTCGATGGGGGTCAGAGCACTTTTCTCCTCAGCACCAGTGGCTTGATTGGAAGTTTGTTGAGAAAAGTGGTCTGACCCCGATTTTGTGGCAGTTTGCTGAGAAAAGGGGTCTGACCCCGGTTGTGCGTTGCCCGGGGCGAGGATGAATTTATCGATGACGAAATAGGCCAGTGCCAGTACCAGCACGCCGATGATCAGGTTGTTCAGTTTTTGGCTGGTTACCGTGGTTATCGACTGCGAGCGATCGACATCCTTTTCCTTTTTGATGCCCTCGGGTGTCATCTCGAAGGCCCAGGCAAAGAGCATGGCGATCGGGAAGCCGATGATCAGCACGAAGGCCACACCGGAATTGAACCATTCCGGCAGGTGCAGGGCGGGCACCAGTGTGTCGGAAACCTGGAGTAACAACCACGCCACGATGCCGTAGGCGACAGCGACCTTGAAGACGTTGCGGCGTTTGAGCTCGGCGAACAGGCTCACCGGTGCTGCTCCAGCAGGGCGATAAATTTGGGTTGGTTACGGATACCGTTAAACGCCGGGTCGAGTTCCAGCCAGTGCACCGAAATATTGCTGTACCCTGAAAGCAGTCCAGCCAGCGTTGCGATGGCCTCGTCGGGCATGCCGGCATAGGCATAGCTCTGCGCAAAGCGGTACTTCATTTTGAAATCTTCGACTGCGTCGGCAGGTTTTGTGGAAAGAACTTGCTTGACCAGTTCGGCTACCTTAACCCTATCACCGAGGATGGCATGGGCCTCCAGTTCCGTGGTTGCAACCCTGTAATCATCGAGACCGTTCTGTTTTATTTGCGCCAGACGGTTTAACGCCTCGCGTGCGCTATCGATCGCTTCCGTGTCCCGGCCCAGCGCCTTCATGGTCTGGGCGATCATGATTTCACGCAAAAACGTTCTTGACACGTCGGCCAGCCATTTATCCGACCATGACTGCGCGAGCTCCAGGGCTGAATCAAACCTCCCCGTCAGCATGTGAACTTCCCATGCGGAATATGTAAAACCCCAATCATTGGCGAACTGGGCGCCCACCACCAGGTTCGCGGCGCGCTCGGTATTGCCGTTGGCGATCAGTTCCAGAGCCGCCAGGTATGTCTTGGCCCAGAAGCTGTCAGGTTCCAGCTTGTAGGCTGCCTCTGTCCATTCCATGGCCTCCTTGTAGCGGCCAACGTACGACATGGTCTGCCCGGTTTCCAGCAGGTTGAACATGACGCGCGGGTTCAGTTTTACAGACCGAAGCATGGAATCGATGGCCTGGTCCCACAGCCCGGCGCGTCTTGATGCCCAGCCTTTCCACATGTGCGCCTCGGCATTGCTGGGCATCAGTGCGATGGCCTTATCCAGGTTTAAAAGGGCGGTGTCATAATCCAGCAGGCCCCAATAATGGTAAAAACCCTCCGCCATGTAGAGTTCGGGGAAATCGGCGTCGATGGCCTTGGCTTTGTCGATCGCCTGCCGTGACTTGTCGCGATCTGCAGGGTCGGCACCATAGGTCCAAAAATTATTGATATAGGCCTGCGCGAGACCAATCCACGCCAGTTTGAACCCGGGATCGAGCCTGAGGGCCTGCTCATAGAGCTCGACGGCCGTGTCGTAACCGATCTCGGATTCCCCCAGGGTGAAACGCTTGCCCTGTAAATACAACTCGTAAGCCGCGACATTGCCGGTTGGCACATCGGATACGCTCGCGAGTTCCTGGTCGGTGAGGGTGGCCTTGAGGGCCCCGGCGATCGATTTCGCGATCTCGGACTGGATGTCGAAGAGGTTCTCGGTGGTCAGTTCGCGGTCGTAGACCTCCGCCCACAGGTGTTCATCGGAGACCGCGTCGATCAACTGCACATTGATGCGCACGCGCTGGCCGGAACGCTGTACGGCGCCTTCGAGTATGTTGGCGGCACCGAGTTCCTCACCGATCTGCCTGAGGTTCTTGGTGGTGTCCTTGTACTCCATCACCGAGGTGCGCGAAATCACGCTGAAGGCATCGATCTTGGCCAGTTGGGTCAGCAGGTCGTCGTGCACGCCGTCGGTGAAATAGACGTCATCGGCGTTCGCACTGCGGTTGGCGAACGGCAGCACGGCGATGGATTTGTCGGCTTTTGGTGTCTCGGCCTGGGCGATGGCTTCGAATGGGGTCAGAGCACTTTTCTCATCAGCCTCGGTGGTTTGACCTGTAGTTTGCTGAGAAAAGTGGTCTGACCCCGGTTGTGCCGGGGCTGAAAGCTTGTCGTAAAGCAGGTAGGCGATTGCCAGTGCCATCAGCACAAGGATTGTATTGTTCAGCTTTTTACCGGTTTGGGGTGTGATGGACTGGCTGCGGTCCACGTCCTTTTCACGCTTGACCCCTTCCGGTGTCATCTCAAAGGCCCAGGCGCAAAACACCGCGATGAAGAAACCCACGCCGAGCAGCACGAAAATGGCTTGCAGCACCCAGGCGGGGGCACCGATGTTGTCCAGCAGGATATCGGCGACCTGGATCAGCAACCACGCGCTGACGAGGTAGGCTATGCCCACCTTGAAGACGTTGCGGCGTCTGAGTTCGTTGATGAAACTCAATGCGCACCGCCACGCCCTGGCGTGCACAGCGCACCTGGAACGGTATTGGCCCGCCGGGCGCGTGCCCGGGCGACAATGATATTTTTCAGGCCGACACGAATAACGTTTCGGCGATTTGACTCTCCGGATATGGACACGTCGTTTCTACCCCCGCAGCGAACGACAGGCCTGTTGGTTGAATTCTGCGACAGTGATGGAGCGGGCAGACATTCAGACATTTGGCTTGTATTTAATGGTTAATTTCCGTGGTTTTTCCTGCTTAAAAATCAGTTTTTACATATATATGTGTCTATTTATAATTGAAGATTGATAATAATGATACAAATCATTCGCGTTGTCAGATTGATTTTGGCGGTGCTGTCGTTCCGGCCATTGACCGAAAACGATAAAGAATTCATGCTCGGGCGCCCGCTGCCACTCCCGCTGCCACCGTTTAAAAGGTGATGGTCGAAAAGGACCGTGTACAGGGCATGTCCCGCCTGGTCCATTTCCGGTTTGTTTCTCAATAACCGCAGGTTTGTGTCAGAATGGCTTGCATGCCACCCGCCCCGGCTTTACCGGGGGCCGATCGATGGCTGCGGGCGGGTGAATATACGAGACCCGGCAACGGAAGTCTATAATTCGGTATAAATTTCAGCACAAGGAACGCAATTGGCTATCTCAATTACAATATTGGTCTGGGTCGGTTTTCTCTCGCTGATTGCGGTCGTTGTTGCCCTGGACCTCGGCGTCTTTCATAAAAAAGCGCACGTAGTCACGCTGCCGGAAGCGCTTGGATGGACCACGGTGTGGGTCGCCCTCGCGCTCGTATTCGGCGTCTTTGTCTACTACCTTTACGAGTTGAACCTGGCAGGTTGGGATATGGACACCGCCCCACTGTCGGGGTCGGAAGCCGCGATTCAGTATGTCACTGGTTACGTACTGGAAAAATCCCTGTCAGTTGACAATATCTTTGTCATTGCCATGGTGTTCGCGCACTTTCAAATACCTCTCGCCGATCAACACAGGGTTCTGTTCTGGGGAATTCTTGGCGCTGTCATTTTACGCGGTGTCATGATTCTCGGCGGCGCTATCCTCATTGCGAGGTTCGATTGGATCATCTACGTGCTTGGCGCGCTGTTGCTATATTCCGCCGCGAGCATGCTGGTCATGCGGCATGACAATATTGCGCTGGAAGATAGTATCGTGGTTCGCCTGGCGCGTCGATTTTATCCGCTGACAACCGAACTTCACGGCAGCCGGTTTTTTGTGCAAATCAATGGCGTGCGCACAGCGACGCCGTTGTTCCTGGCGTTGCTCCTGGTCGAAGCAAGTGACGTCACGTTCGCCATCGATTCGATTCCCGCCATCTTTGCGATCACCAGCGACCCATTCATCGTGTTTACGTCAAATGTCTTCGCGATTCTCGGCTTGCGGTCCCTGTACTTTGTGCTGGCCGGGTTAATGGAGAAGTTCCGTTACCTGAAGATGAGCCTGGTATTTCTGCTGGCGTTCGTCGGTGTCAAGATGTTGCTGATCCACCACCATCCGATTCCAAATCTTGTCTCGCTGGCCATCATCGGCGGCATACTGGCGGTGGGCATCATCGCGTCGATGAAATCCGCCAAGGACAGTTCCGAATTACTGTCCCCGCTG
>JBFZEL010000401.1:0-8637 GCA_041306925.1 Lysobacterales bacterium | reverse complement strand
TATCATAGAGTGTGCCTCCCAATCCTTTCCATCAACAGATTTTCAAAGCCATTGAGACGAAGCATGCGAAACCATAGAAAGATTACCTGCCTAATGTCCTCAGTCTTTATTTATGTACTTGCCGGATTGTCTACCCAGGCATTCGCGGCCAGCATCGATCAAGTCATGCAGGAAGGTGAAAACCGCGCAGAAGCCGGCGAAACTGCACAGCAACAGATTGATTCAGTCGCCGATCAAACTGAAAAAATAATCAACGATTACAGAACCCTTACCAAGGTCGTAGACGGGCTGAGGGTCTACAATGCCTTGTTGAAGACCCAGTTGGATAACCAGCAGGACGAAATGCAGGCGCTGTCGGATTCCATCTCCAATGTCGCTTTGATCGAACGGCAGATTGTCCCCCTGATGACGCGCATGGTTGATGCCCTGGACGAATTTGTTCAGCTGGACACACCGTTCCTGGTCAAAGAGCGCGGCGAGCGTATCAAGCGTCTGCGTGAAGTACTGGAACGCTCAGATGTAACTGCGGCTGAAAAATTCCGCATCGTTATGGAAGCCTACCAGATCGAAAACGACTACGGCCGCACGATCGAAGCCTACAAGGGTCAGACCGATATCGGCGGCAACCAGCTGGAAGTCGACTTCCTGCGTATTGGCCGGGTTGCCCTGTTATACCAGACCGTGGGCGGTGAACACACCGGCGCCTGGGACGCGACACAGAAGGCCTTTGTCGAACTCCCGCCTGCCACTTTTCAGAAACAGGTTTTAGACGGACTCAAGATCGCACGTAAACAGGTTGCACCGGATCTACTTGTCGTACCCGTTGCCGCACCGACGAGGGCAATGCAATGATTGGCATCATCAAAAAAATCGGCCTGGCCAGTGGCCTCATGCTGGCGTTCACCCTGTCTGCCCAGGCAGCGGTTTCTGTTTCACTCGATGAGCTTTTGCAGCAGGTCAAGACCGGTCGCGTGACCGATGCGGCCGCCAACAAGGCAAGAATGGACGAGTTCCGCGCCAACCGTGCGCAACAGAGCAAGTTGCTGAATGACGAAAAAGCTGAACAAAGCCGCCAGGAAACCCTGTCCGCGACGATGGAAGCCCAGTTTGAACAGAACGATGCCCAAATCATCGTGCTCGAGCAGGCTTTCCAGGAACGCCTCGGCGGTCTGAAGGAGCTGTTTGGTATTCTGCAACAGGCGTCCGGTGACGCCCGCGGCCAGATGGAATCATCGCTGACCCAGGTCCAGTTCCCTGAGCGTACCGATTTCCTGCTCGAGTTCGCCAAGAAAATGGGTCAGTCAAACCGGCTGGCTTCCATGGAGGAAATTGAACGCGTGTGGTTCGAACTGCAACGTGAAATGACCGAAACAGGCAAAGTCGCTACCTTTACAACCAACGTGGTTAACTCCCTCGGTGAAGAAAAACAGCAGGAAGTCACCCGTATTGGCGCCTTCAACGTGGTATCCGAAGGCAAGTACCTGGAATACATTCCTGAAACCCAGCGCCTGGTGGAACTGCAGCGTCAGCCACCGAGCCGTTACACCGATCGTATCAGTGACCTGATGGAGGCGACCGAAGGGCAACACCCGATCGGTATCGACCCGACCCGCGGCCAATTGCTCGGCCTGCTGGTACAGTCACCCAGTCTGCAGGAACGTATCGCCCAGGGCGGAGTCGTTGGTTACGTCATCATAGTTCTCGGCGCCTTTGGTGTATTGGTCGCCATCTGGCGTTTGTTGATACTGTCCTCCCTCGGCGCGAAGGTCAACAGCCAGGTCAAGAACCTCAAACAGCCCAACACCAATAACCCGCTGGGCCGTGTCCTCAAGGTTGGTAAGGATGCCACCGGTACCGACATTGAAACCGTCGAACTCAAGCTTGGCGAGGCAATTCTGAGGGAAACACCGCAGTTCAATGCGATGCTGCCGTTGTTGAAGATCATCTCCGTCATCGCACCGCTGCTCGGTCTGCTGGGTACGGTTACCGGTATGATCGTGACCTTCCAGGCGATCACGCTATACGGCGCCGGTGATCCGAAACTGATGGCGGGTGGTATTTCGACCGCCCTTGTGACCACGGTCCAGGGTCTGGTCGTGGCCATACCGATGGTCTTCCTGCACACGCTGCTCTCCAGCCGCGCAAGGCGACTGACGCAGATTCTGCAGGAAGAAGCTGCCGGCATGCTCGCAGAGCTCACGGAAACCAAAGAGTAAGCTTGATAAGGTAATCGTCCCATGGATCTGATTTATTACTATCTGCCCGCACTGGAAACCGTCCGTGACTTCATGGACCTCGGTGGTCAGGTGCTGTATGTCATTGGCGCCCTCACGCTTTTCATGTGGATGCTGATACTCGAAAGACTGTTTTATTTCCGCACGGGACATAAACGTCTGGCTGCCACGGCACTGCATATCTGGGAATCACGTAGTGATCACAAGTCATGGAATGCGCACCAGATCAGGGTCCGTTTGATCTCGCAGGTTGCAGCCAAGTTGGAACGCAACATACCGTTGATCCAGACCTGTGTCGCTTTATGTCCATTGCTCGGTCTGCTGGGAACAGTAACCGGCATGGTCGCGGTGTTCGAGGTGATGGCCATATCCGGATCGGGCAGCCCCCGCTCCATGGCGTCAGGCGTATCCATGGCCACCATTCCGACAATGGCCGGAATGGTGGCGGCCCTGTCCGGCGTCGCCATGGGAACCTACCTGCAACGTAAAGCCGCAAGGGAACGCGATCTGCTCGGCGATAACCTGTACATAGGTAACAAGTGATCTGAAGATCACCGGAGAATTTGAATGAAGCAATTTTTTAACCAAATCCAGGCCGAAGAAGAGTCCGAGATCAACATCACGCCCATGCTGGACGTGGTGTTCATCATGCTGATCTTCTTCATTGTAACGGCGACCTTTGTGAAGGAATCCGGTATCGATGTCAACCGTCCTGATGCCACCACCGCAGTCAGGAAGGAGAATGCAAATATCCTGATTGCAATCGGTCCCAATAATGATATCTGGATCGACCGTCGCATGATTGACATCCGTTCGGTGCGTCCGAACATCGAACGTCTGCACGCCGAAAACCCGCAAGGCTCGGTGGTCATCCAGGCCGACAAGGAATCCAAGACGGATACCCTGATCCAGGTGATGGATGCATCCAGGCAGGCGGGTGTATTTAACGTTTCTATCGCCGCTCGAGAGCAATAAGCAAAGCCATGTCAGCATCTATCAATCAAAGACTGGCCCAGGGCCAGACCGCAAACATCACCCGGTTGGTGACAGGGCTGATTATTGGTTTGATTATCACGTTGAGCCTGTTCTGGGTGATGCAATATTTGATTGCAATCGCCGACCGCAGACTGAATGAAGATGGCGCCGGCAGCCTGGTGGATTTCGTCAGGGTCAAACGTGACGAATCCGTCAAGCAACGGCAACTCAAGCCGAAAAAGCCACAAACACCCGATACACCTCCACCCCAGCCTGCTACACCCCAGTTGGAAAGCCTGAGCGCCAATGCCGAAAAAATCGCCATTTCTGATGTACCGGTTGAGACCGATATTGAAATGACCGGTGGCTTCAGCCTCGGTGTCGGTGAAGGTGATTACCTGCCGATCGTCAAGGTTGCACCTATTTACCCCAACCGGGCCTTGACCCGGGGCATTGAGGGGTATTGCGTCGTTCAATACACCGTAACCCGCCAGGGAACGGTAAAGGATCCTGTCATAATCGCAAGTCAGTGCACATCCGACCTGTTTCACAGCGCTTCGCTCAATGCTGCCCTGAAGTTCAAATACAAGCCAAGGATCATGGACGGTGAAGCCGTTGAGGTTCCTGGCGTACAGAACAAGTTTACTTATGAAATTACTGAATGAGAGTTTAATAGTGGATACGACTTCAGCAAACTCCAAACGTAAAACCTGGCTGCTGCCCGTCTTTACGGTCCTCCTGTCAGTGACCCTCGCAGCCACTGCAATCGCGCAGGACGGGAAAAAAGAAGGCGCGGAACGCAAGACCAAGGAAACGGTGGCCATGAGCCAACAGGTCTATGAGTCCCTGACTGCAATCCAGGAACTGGTTGAGGCCGAAAACTATCCACCTGCGCTGCAATTGATCAAAGAATTGCAGGGTGGCAAGAAAAAGCTTTCTCCCTACGAAGCAGCCCAGATCTGGAATCTTCAAGGCTATACCTATTACCTGATGGAAGATTACAAGGCTGCTATCGGTTCCTATCAGAATGTACTGGCGCAGCCTGAATTACCCGAGGCACTGGAGCAGAGCACGCTCAAGACGATGGCCCAGCTCTATTTTACGATTGAGGACTACCAGAAGGCGCTGGACACCATTAATCTTTTAATGGCAGCGATTGCAGAACCTGCTGCAGATGTCTACATGCTGCAGGGTCAGGCCTACTTCCAGATGGGGCAGTTCGAAAAGGCGCTTGGCCCGATCAAGACCGCGATCGATATGAATCGCGCCCAAGGCACGGTACCCAAGGAAAACTGGTTATTGCTGCTGCGCGTCGCTTACTGGGAACTCAAGGATTTCGATAATATGCTGATCGTTCTCAAGGAACTGATCCAGGAATATCCGAAGGATTCATATGTGCTGACCCTGGCTGGCGTCTATAGCGAACTTGGCGATACCAAGAAACAACTGGCGCTGACCGAAGCACTTTATGAGAAAGGCTACATCGACGGCAAGCAACACGCCGTCAACCTCGCCAACCTTTACCTGTTGCATGGCATTCCCTTCAAGGCAGCCGAGGTTCTTGAAAAGGAAATGGACAAGGGCAATGTCAAGGAAGATACCCGCAACCTGCGTTTGTTGTCGCAGGCCTGGTATTCCGCCAGGAATGACGAGAAGGCTATCCCTCCGCTGGTCAAGGCTGCAAAAATGGGTGAGGATTCCGAACTCTACATGCGCCTGGCCCAGTCCTATCTGAACCTGGAAATGTGGACAGAAGCTGCGCAGGCAGCCAAAGACGGTTTGGCCGCCGGCGACCTGAAACGCAAGGATACGGCCAACATCATGTATGGCATGGCCCTGTTCAACCAGAAGAAATATGAACAGGCCAGGAAGGCGTTCCAGGCGGCAGGCCAGGATAACCGCAGCAAGCGCGCGTCCGAACAGTGGATCAAGTACGTGGACAGTGAAATTCAACGCCGCGACACGCTCGATCAGAAACTGCCCACCATGCAAAAGCGCGAAGAACACGACATCCTGAAAGCCAACACGCCACCTGAAGGCGCAGAGGAAAAAGAAGCGGAAGCAGGTTAAAACCGCCTGGAACAGTAAAAAAAACCGCGCTCAATGCGCGGTTTTTTTATGCACGGGATATTTCAGGGAGATTTTTCAGGCAAATAATGGATGACGCGGATATTTTCCAGTGTCACCAGGCCCCCGCAACCCGAACGTTCGAACAAGCCTGACAGGATGGTTTGAAACCCCGTGATTTTTTCCTCTTCGTCAACGATCTCGATGACCATGGAAAGATCAGAGGACAGGTCGAGTATCTTTTGTGTGCGGATCCGCGCCGTGGCACCGTACCCCAGCACACCCTTGAGTACCGTGGCTCCGGCAAGGTCGGCGTCACGCGCCTGCTTGACGATCGCTTCGTACAATGGCAAATGACCCAGCTTGTCACTCTCCCCGACGAACACCCGTAACAATACCGCCTGCCCGGAAATTTCCATACATCACCTCCACATCACCTCATTAACCACGCGCTCAAAAACAAACCCAGTACAAACGCCAGACCGGCACCCGCCAGGGTGGCGGCAAAATACGTCGAGGCATAAAAGTATTCTTGGTCCTGCACCAGTTGCCCCAATTCGTAGATGAATGACGACATGGTCGTGAATCCGCCGCAGAAGCCCGTCGCCAGCAACAAGCGCATCTCCGTGGACAGCACCTGCGAACTCGCGCCGATGCCGGCGATCACGCCGATCAACAGGCAACCTATGATATTCGACAACAACGTGCCAAACGGCAGGCTCAGCGCGGCGTAGTTTTGCGTAATAAGGGTCATGCCGTAACGGCTGAGGCCACCGAGCATGCTGCCCAGGCCAACGTAAACAAATGGCAATATGGCCGTCATCTTCGAATCCTTCCAGGCATCAGTCCCTGCCGGTCTGCAAGAGCCGCTGCCGCGATCCTTCCAGCACCAGCGCGGTCAGCAGGCCGCTCTGGTAGGCGCCGGTATCGATGCCGATGCGGTTGGGCAGCACCTCCACCTCCTCGCTGATGGTGTGACCGTGGACGATCACGAAACCATGGTTACCGGGGCTGCGGGTGAATTCCTCGCGTATCCACAGCAGGTCGCCAAGCTGCTGGTCCGCGATGGGGACACCGGGGCGGATACCCGCGTGCACGAAGCAATAGTCGCCCTCGGTGTGGTAGAGGGGCATCGAGTTGAGAAAATCCAGGTGGCTTTGCGGCAGCTTTTCGGCGAGTTCCTCGCGCAACAGGTCAAGGTCCATGTTGAGCATGAGTTTGCCGATACCGACACCATAGCTCAAGCAGGTCACCTGCCCGCCAAATGACAGCCAGGCGGCACCGATACCCTGCGGGTTCCTGAGGAAATCCAGCAGCGCATTTTCATGGTTGCCCAGCAGGTGCACCCTTTCAAAGCCCTCGAGCGGTTGTTCGATCAGGAGATCCAGAACCTGTTTTGACTGCGCCCCGCGGTCGATGTAATCGCCGAGGTAAACCACGATCCTGCGACCGTCAAAACCGGCACAATCCTTCTGGATCATCGCGTGCAATTCCTCGAGCAGGTCGAGGCGGCCGTGGATATCGCCAATGCAATACAACCGCCGGCCGGGCAGCAGGCATGGCTTGACCTGCGACTGGGTATCTTTTTCGACGGTGTCCGCTTCAGCCTGGCCGGGTGCAGGACCGTTCAGCCATCGTTTAAGGAGCTTTATCAAACCAGGCTCCGGTTTTTATTGTTGTGTGGAATGTTATTCACAGCGATTCTCAAACTTTGAACGCACCATGGAAATGGTCATTTGATTCTGGCGTTCATCAGAACATCAGAAGACTGGCTTGATGAAAGCATCAATTAAACTTTGGAAAAATTCAACCCCTGTGAATCAAACCGCGTGGGATCACCCTCACCCATTTTCACAGATACGGGTACCCACCTCGTTGAGCCCAAAACAAGACTTGCCTTCGAGATCCAGTAATACAGCTTCACCATTGACCTGCTGCGAAAGGACTTCGTCGGAAATTTTGAAGCGGTCGGTGGGATTGAAATTCATACGGGTAGTATATCCCTGCTGCTGCATGCACAACACCGCCAATTCATCGTCCATTTTTCACCACCCCAGTGGCATGCGCCCGTTTCGGGTGTGATGTATACACCTGCCTGATCATTTGCGCTCATCAGTGAAGAGACGTTTCTGCGGAAACGTGCATCGACCGCATCGGGCAGGTACCGGCCTTGCGGATCGGTAAAACTTTCTTGGCCATCGGCCTGCGCATGCACCCCAAAGCCGTCTTCATGCACCAGCCGATGATGGCGACGGCAGAGTAATACCAGGTTCTACATTTTGGTCTCACCGCCCCCCTTATTTACGCCACAAGTGATAAACGCCAAACCCCACTGCAAGACCCAAGAGATTGAAGCCGATATCGAACAGGCTCGAATCCCGGGAAGGGGGTGAAGATCTGCACGATCGCCAGGCATCAACAACTCTGCGCAAGGGATCGATCATTTTTACCCGCATCATGACAATGGACGATGACTCCATCATGGTGGGCTGTGCGCCCTTTGTAATCCCGCCTTCCTATATTGATGAGATCATCGATTCTCGTGAGTCGCTGACAGCGCGATTCCAAAATTTGGATCTCGATATCCTGCACGACTATGACATCGAACTGCGGGAACTCTATTACGATATTCGCGAGCAACTTCATAGCCCGGTCTTACCGGAACTACGCAACCCCTTGTCGGGCGAGTAGAGGACTTCCACCTCCAAGTAAGTGCGCCCTCCCGGGCGCACAAAAAAAAGCCCCGCCCGAATGGGCGAGGCTTTTTTATTTGATGCCTGGCAGTGACCTACTCTCACATGGGATGTCCCACACTACCATCGGCGATGCATCATTTCACTGCTGAGTTCGGGATGGGATCAGGTGGTTCTAATGCTCTAATGCCGCCAGGCAAACTGGCCGGTTGATGTCTCCATCAACCTCGGGAATAAGCCGTAGCTTATGCCCTGAATATGTAAGCTCTGTCAAAAGCGTGTGTATCACGGGAATATATAGAACTTTGGTGTTATATGACCAAGTCTCTCGGACAATTAGTACTGGTAAGCTTCATGCATTACTGCACTTCCACACCCAGCCTATCAACCTCGTAGTCTACAAGGGTCCTTACAACATCAAGTGTTGAGAGATCTAATCTTGGGAGAGGCTTCCCGCTTAGATGCTTTCAGCGGTTATCCCTTCCGAACATAGCTACCCGGCAATGCCACTGGCGTGACAACCGGAACACCAGGGGTTCGTCCACTCCGGTCCTCTCGTACTAGGAGCAGCTTCCCTCAAATCTCTAACGCCCACGGCAGATAGGGACCGAACTGTCTCACGACGTTCTGAACCCAGCTCGCGTACCACTTTAAATGGCGAACAGCCA
>JBFZEL010000400.1:0-3061 GCA_041306925.1 Lysobacterales bacterium | reverse complement strand
CCGCGTCGGCGCGGCCAACCTGGGCTTCATAGGCATCAACGGTGTCGTGGCCTATGACGGCCTTGGCATGTTCAACGACGGTTATTACATCGCGACCGATGCCCAAACGCTGGAGACCAAGCGCTTTGGTGACACCTACGATGTCAGTGAAAAGCTGACCACGCTGTTTGCAAAACTGGACTTCGATACAGAGTTGGGCAGCGGCATGTTCTACGGTAATTTCGGCCTGCAATACCTGCACACCGATCAGAGTTCGGAAGGTTATGTTTCGCAGACCGGTCCTGACCGCTTTGTCCAGGCTACCCCGGTCGAAGGTGGCGATGACTACAACGAATGGTTGCCCAGCATTAACCTGATCTATGATTTCACCAACGGTCATCTGCTGCGCGCCTCAGGCTCGAAGACGGTCAGCCGTCCCCGCATGGATGACATGCGGCCGAACCAGCAGGTGTCGTTCTTCTTCAACCTGGCCAACGTGACCTCGACCGATCCGCAGCAAAGCGCCTGGAGTGGCAGTGGCGGTAACCCGAACCTGCGTCCGCTGGAAGCCGACCAGGTTGACCTGGCCTGGGACTGGTACTTCGCCGATGACGGTTTTATATCCACAGCCTTTTTCTACAAGGACCTGATCAACTGGCACAGGGGTGGCACAATTGTCGCCGACTTCAGCGATTACTACATCCCCGGTTATCACCAGGTTAACGACGCCAACGGCAACCCGGTCACCCCGGCAACCATGGAAGGTGTCGTGAGTTACCGTGAAGACGGTCTGACGGGTGACATGCACGGCTGGGAATTTCAGGCGACCATTCCGTTCCGCCTGGCTTGGGACAAGCTGGAAGGATTGGGCATGATCGCTACCGCGACGTTTATCGATGGGGAACTGGATGATGACACGCGCATCCCCGGTATGTCCGACGAGAACTACTCGCTGACGCTGTTCTATGAAAGAAGCGGTTGGGAGTTTCGCGTAGCGGGCACCAAGCGGACCAAGTTCCTCGCGGAAACCCGCGGCGAGAGCCTCTCGTTGCAGCAGACCACCGACCAGGGCGCCACGTTGCTCGACGCCCAGATTGGTTACGATTTTGGCTTTACCGGACGTGATGACTGGCTGGGCGGCCTGTCGATCGCCCTGCAGGGCCAGAACCTGACCAACGAGGACACGATCCAGACCAACGACGATGCCCGCCAGGTTACGCAGTACCAGGAGTTCGGCGCTAACTATCTGCTCAGTGCCATCTATAAGTTCTGGTAAAAACGTTATTTGGTTTTGACCCGAAGCCCTGCTAGCATCGCGCTGGCAGGGTTTTTTTTTCAACGCGGAATTTGCAACATGAAGCAGAAAATTGACAAGGTGGTGATCGTCGGCGGCGGCACGGCAGGCTGGATGTCGGCGGCGCTTTTGAAACGGGTGCTGGGCGCCCTGGTCGAAATCGAACTGGTTGAATCGGAGGAAATCGGCATCGTCGGCGTTGGCGAAGCGACCATCCCGCCGATCCAGCACGTCAACGCCGTGCTCGGTCTCGATGAAGCCGAGTTTTTGCGTGAAACCAAATCGACGATCAAGCTCGCGATCCGTTTTGAAAACTGGCGTAAGCAGGGTGACAAGTATTATCACACCTTTGGTGCGCCGGGCAGAAGCCAGCCATTTTGCCATTTCCACCATTTCTGGACCCGTGCGCGGAAGGCGGGTATCGAGTCCAACCTGTGGGAATACGACCTCAATTACCTGTGCGCAGAGGCGGGCAAGTTTGCCAAGCTGCAGGTCGACGACCCGCTGTGGGAGCTTAAATACGCCTACCATTTCGATGCCTCGCTATACGGTCAGTTTTTACGTAAATACAGTGAAGCGCGCGGCGTGAAAAGGACCGAGGGCCTGATCAACGATGTCAGGATCAATGCCGAATCCGGGCACGTGGAATCGCTGGTGTTGAGGGACGGCAGGGTCATCGATGGCGATTTCTTCGTCGATTGCTCCGGCATCAGGGGGCTTTTGATCCACAAGAAACTCGGCACCGGTTACGAGGACTGGAGCCACTGGCTGCCCTGTGACCGCGCCATGGCCGTGCCCACCGAACGGTTCAAGGAAACGCTGCCGTTCACCCGCGCCATCGCGCACTCCGCCGGCTGGCAGTGGCGCATACCCCTACAGCACCGTAACGGCAACGGTCTCGTTTACAGCAGCAACCACTACAGCGATGACGAAGCCGCGGCTATCCTGATGGGCAACCTTGAATCGCAGCCCATTGGCGAACCCAAAATCATCCCTTTCAGGACCGGGCGCACACGCAAGCAGTGGAACCGCAATGTCGTTGCGGTGGGCCTATCCAGCGGTTTCCTGGAACCGCTCGAATCGACCAGCATCTACCTGATCCAGTCGGCCGTCGTGCGCCTGATCCACCTGTTCCCGCACGCCGGTGTCACGGCCGCGCTGGTGGATGAATATAACCGCCAGTCGCAGACCGAATATGAGCTGATCCGGGATTTCATCATCCTCCATTACTATCTCAATGAACGCGACGACAGCCAGTTCTGGCGCGATGCAGCCCACATGGACGTGCCGCAACGGTTGAAGCAGAAGATCGCCCTGTTCAGATCGAACGGCAGCCTGTCGCAGGATCATCTCGATATTTTCCTCGAACCTTCCTGGCTGCAGGTGATGCTGGGTCAGGGTATCGTGCCGCAGGACTACCACCCGCTCGCGGGCGGGCTCAGTGATGCGCAATTGAGGGAAAAGCTGGCCAATACGATGAAGCTGAAAAAGGAACCGCTGCCCAAGATACCCAGTCACGACCAGTTCCTTGAGATGTTCTGCAAAAACGCCTAGCGGTTAATTTCAGCAAGGCTGTAATCATTTTGGTGGCTTCGTTACGGGCCGTGCGCTCAACAGGCCGTGTGGTCTTCACTGCCCAGCCTTATCCGCCCCTGCGGGGTGCCCTCAGCCGGGATTCCGCCTGATCGGGACCGCGCTGGCGGTACATCCCTGTACCGTCAGCGCTCGATTTTCATCCATGAAAATCGTCCCTGGCGAAATCCCGTCTTCGGCGGATAAATGGGCAGT
>JBFZEL010000399.1:0-24813 GCA_041306925.1 Lysobacterales bacterium | reverse complement strand
CAAACAGGCTCGCAGGGCCATCATTCTGATTTTGGGCTCATCGGTCTTGTTGTTGGGCGTTGCTTTCATCGTGCTGCCCGGGCCTGCGGTCGTTGTGATTCCGGTCGGTCTTTCAATCCTGGCGGTGGAGTTCGCGTGGGCCCGGCGCTGGCTGCGTCAGATCAAGCTGAAGATCGAGTCGGGGGAAGAAATTGTTGGTAAATTTTTTATCCGCGGTCGCCGACGGGAACCCAGGTAGCAGGCAAGGCAAACATAAAGACCCAAGGTCGCTGCTGGCTGGCCTGCCCTGACAGGGCGCAGGGTGTGACGATCGAATTCCCCGGGTGGGGCCTGGATTGAACACTGCGCCGGGCCCCGCTGCCCCGCTGCCTGATTTTGCTGCTTATTCTGGCAGTTCCGTCGTTCCGACCAGGGGTCCGAAATACAGCGAATTCACCCACAAGCGCTCGGTGCCGCGCCAGTAACCCCGGAACATGGGGTTGTTGGCAAAACGTACCAACAGGCCCTTGCCGTGGCGTTCGGCGATGACGGCGGGTTGACCGCTCATCTCGGCCAGACGTTGTTCGCCGATATAACCGCTTAGCAAGGGTTTTTCCGTGTAGTGCAGCGGGGTTGCGAACGGATTTTCGCTCGCTTTCAACAAGGTGCTGTCTTTGCGGAAAATCGGTAACTCACTGTCATATCCGAATGCAATGGGGTGGGTGTTGTCGACGTTGGTCATGACGATGGCGCCGGCGATGGTGCGTTCAGCTTCCTGTCCCTCGAAATTTCCATAGGCCATCGGTTGGGCGGGCGCTTTCGAATTTTTCTGGTCACCCGTGCCAGCCGTGCTTTCTGCGCAACCATCGGACTCGAAACACAGTGACTCGGCCCAGGTGGCGGCGCCCTGCAGGGTCACGAGTATGCCGCCGTTAAGGACCCACGCGGCGATGCCCTGCTGCAGTTTCTTGCCGATTTCGGTGTATTTGCCTTCCACCATCAACAGGTGGGTATAGTCGTTCAGATCGATCGCGCTCAGACGCGCAATATCAGCCAGGACCGGGGCCACGCCCAGGCGCTGGTCAAGCTGGAACCAGACCTCGCCGGCATCGTAGGCGCGTGTGCCCTGGCCGACCACGAGCAACGGTTTAACCACTTGTACCTTCCTGAAATGGCTGGTGCCAAGGCCGGGTCCGCTGGTGGTCAACTGGGTATGGAATGAATGGACGCTCACACCGGCGTTTTTGAGTATGTCAAAAATGGCGGCCGATTTAGCCTTGTCCTGCAGACCCGATTGAACCACCAGGCTACCGGCGGCAAAGGACATCAGTCCGGAAGCGTTACTGATGCTGAACGGTTTGGTGGCCGCGCGTACCAAAGCGCCGGCGTCGAGCAAATCCTGCAGCACACCGGGAGCATTCATCTGCCGCCATGCAATGATCCAGGCGACGGCGTTGGCATCGAGCGTGTTGGCGACGGGTGCGGGAGTGTTTTGCGTGGTCGCGGGCAGTCGTGCAAGTTTTGCAAATGGCAGGTTGTAAGCCAGCGGCAGATTCCAGGTGGAAATGTCGTAAAAGACCTTGTCGTCGAACTGTGTGCGTGTCTCCAGCATGGCCTGCGCCACGCCAAACTGCCGCTGTTTGACCGGGATCACCCAGGCATGCCCGGACTTGAACGCCTGTCCTTCCGTGTTCACATCGGACGCCAGTGTGTGGAACTCGACCTGGTGGGAATTGAACAGGTCCATCAGTTCCAACCCTTTTGCGCTGTCGCCACCGTCGCCGATGACCCATGCCTGGAAATCCGCCTTGCCGGCCCTTTGCCGCATGGTCTGGAAAAATCCATCCTGGTAACGCTTGAGCTTGTCACGCAGTTCATGTGCGCCCCTGAGCGTGGAGAGCGATGTCCGTACGTGATTGTGGATGGCCTCGCTAAACTCCAGCGGTCCGGAATCGCGGTCGAAAACGGCCCCATTTACGCGGGGTTGTTCAAACAGGATGCCAATGCTGCCGGCGATGTCCGGGTAGGTTGAACCCTTGCCATAGAAAAAGTCATCGTAGTCGTCTTCAGAGAAATACATCTCTCCGGCACTGTCGAAACTATCCGCGTGGTAAGCGGCCAGCGCACGTGTCATTTCGAGGTTTTCGGCGGTGGTCAGCGGGTGTTGCCTGGTGGGCGCGCCTGGCTGGAAGAAAAAACCATCGTGCCAGGTTTCATGATGATCGGTGAGCACGTGCGGCAGCCAGCGGTAATACTCGGTGATACGCGCCCGTGATTCCGGGTGTACCAGAGTCAGCCAGTCGCGGTTCAGATCGAACAAATAGTGGTTGGTCCTGCCACCCGGCCAGTCCTGGTGGTTGACACGGTTATTGCGGTCGCCAGAGGGATTGGCGCTGTGGTTGGCGTTGGACCACGCGGCGAAGCGGTCGAGACCATCCGGGTTCAGGCTGGGGTCGAGGATGACAATGGTATTTTTCAGCAGGTTCCTGACATATTCGGAGCGTGATGCCGCGAGGTACCAGGCGACGATGGGCGCCGCGTTGGCGCCGCTGGCTTCATCACCATGCACGCTGTAACCCAGCCATACGACCAGTGGCGCATCGGCATCGCCCTTGTCGGCGCCCTTGAGGTGCGCCTGGCGCAGTGTCTCGAGATTGGCCTGGTTTTCCTTTGATGTGATGACCAGTTGCAACAGCGGTTTCTGTTCGTAGGTATAACCGGTGACCTTGATGCTGACGCGGTCAGATTTTTCGGCCAGCGTGTACAGGTAACACACCAGGGCAGGGTGCTGAATCCGCCAGTCGCCGGGTTCCCAACCCAGCTGGGACTCCGGCGACGGCACCGAGGTGTCGAGGTCGGCGTCTGCAGGCAGGTATTCGGCGGAGGGTTTTCCGAGTGCCGTGGAAATTGCAAAAAAGCCGATCAGGATACCCGGGATTATTGTATTAAAGCGCACATCCGACTCCATGCTTGGTTCAGCGACAGCCTGCATTTTATGGGATGTTGGAAACGATTGCCTTAACCCTTTGGAAACCCGTCAGGGGTGTGCCGCCGCTTTGCGCCCCGGGTCATTTGTCCAGGTGGAACACGATACCCATGCGCAGCCGGCTTGAATGGTTCTGGCCAGCACACGACAGGTGCCGTAATTTGCGTCTGCTGTTACCATAGCAGCCATGAAAAAATTCAGATACCTGTGTTTATTTTTCGGCTTTGTACTGGTTGAAAGCACCCTCGCGGAACTGCCGCTGGACAAGATTGAATTACCGCCCGGCTTTCAGATCGAAATCTATGCGCAGGACGTTGACAACGCGCGGCAGATGGCACGCGCAGACGGCGGGACGATATTTGCCGGCAGCCGGAGTGAGGGCAAGGTCTGGGCGCTGACCGACGCGGATGGCGACCAGCGCGCGGAGACCGTACGGCTGATTGACAAGGGCCTTAACATGCCTTCCGGCATCGAATTCCGCGACGGTTCCCTGTACGTCGGTGCGGTAGAACGAATTTTACGTTACGACAATATCGAAGCCCTGCTGGATCATCCGCCGGCACCGGTGGTGGTAACCGGTGTCTTGCCCGACAAGACGCACCACGGCTGGAAGTACCTGCGGTTCGGCCCGGATGGTAAGCTCTATATTCCCGTCGGCGTCCCTTGCAATATCTGCGATGAGGCAGGTTTTGGCGAGATACGCCGGATGAACCCTGACGGCAGCGGCATGGAGGTTTACGCCAGCGGCGTGCGTAACAGCGTCGGTCTCGCCTTTCACCCCCAAAACGGCCAGTTGTGGTTCACCGACAATGGCCGCGACATGCTCGGCGATGACCTGCCCGCGGATGAGCTGAACCACGCGCCACGCCAGGGTATGCATTTCGGTTTCCCTTACTGCCACCAGGGTGACCTGCCGGACGAGGAGTTTGGCAAGGGCAGGGATTGTGCTGATTACACACCGCCGGTGGCGAAACTCGACCCGCACGGCGCTCCGCTCGGGCTGGCTTTCTATACGGGTGACATGTTCCCTGCCGAATACAAAAACCGCTTGTTTATCACCCAGCACGGGTCATGGAACCGGACGGAAAAAATCGGTTACCGGATCCTGGTCCTGGAGGTACAGCCTGACGGCAGGGTAGTGGACAATAAGGTCTTCGCAGCCGGTTGGCTGCAGGGCCAGGAAGTGTGGGGACGCCCCAATGACGTCATGGTCATGCCGGATGGCGCATTGCTGGTGTCCGATGACCTTGCCGGTGTGATCTACCGGATCAGTTACACGCAATGACGCCTGCTGCCGGGCGTGGCCCTGTTTTGGATCGCTTTTTAAAAAATCAACGCACCATAATAGTGCGAACGTAGTCAATATAGTGCAATAATGGGGCGACACCGAATGTGCCAATATGCCCGGGTGTTTCATGATATGTCACAAATACCATCAACGCGCAGTCAAATGTTCGGGTTAAAACGCCTCTAAGAAGTGATTTATTTTTTGTTAGTAATGGGCAGATGCGTTTCTTTTTTGCATGGCATGACTTCTGCATATATGTTTCGACCCGTTTTGGACACCCATCAAGGCAAAAGCATAGGAACAACGTTATGAGCAGAGAAAAAGTACAGAGAATGATCATCGATGAAGGCGTCGCATTCGTCGATTTACGGTTTTGTGACACCACCGGCAAAGAGCAGCACGTCACCATTCCGGTCAGCATGGCCGATGAAGATTTTTTTGAGGAAGGCAAAATGTTCGATGGCTCTTCCATCAAGGGTTGGAAAGGCATCAATGAATCAGACATGGTGTTGATGCCGGACGTGTCGACTGCCATCATTGACCCATTCATGGAGCATCCTACCCTGGTCCTGCGTTGCGATGTGCTTGAGCCGGATACGATGGAAGGCTATAACCGCTGTCCGCGTTCGCTGGCAAAACGTGCCGAAGCCTATATGAAGACCACCGGCATCGCCGATGTTGCGTATTTCGGACCGGAACCCGAGTTTTTTGTTTTCGATTCGGTCAGTTTTGGCACGGACATGCATTCGACGTTCTTCAAAATTGACTCGGAAGAAGGCGCCTGGAACACCGGTGCTGACTATGAAGAGGGCAACCTTGGCCACCGCCCGCGTGTCAAGGGTGGGTATTTCCCGGTTCCGCCCGTCGATAGCCTGCATGACCTGCGCGCCACAATTTGTGAAGTCCTGGAAAAGATGGGCATTGCGGTTGAAGTTCACCACCATGAGGTGGGCACTGCCGGCCAGTGTGAAATCGGTACGAAATTCAATACCCTGACCCGCAAGGCGGATGAGGTGCTGCTGTTCAAATATGCGACCCACAACGTCGCCAATGAATCCGGCCGCACCGCTACCTTCATGCCCAAACCACTGGTGGGTGACAACGGCTCCGGTATGCATGTGCACATGTCGCTCGCCAAGGACGGTAAAAATCTGTTTGCCGGCGAAGAGTACGGCGGCCTGTCGACCACTGCGTTGCATTACATTGGCGGTATTTTCAAACACGCCAAGGCCTTGAATGCATTTGCCAACCCGACCACCAATAGCTACAAGCGCCTGGTTCCCGGCTTCGAAGCGCCGGTCATGCTGGCCTACTCGGCGCGTAACCGCTCAGCTTCATGCCGGATTCCACACGTCGCCAACCCGAAGGGGCGCCGTATCGAGGTGCGTTTCGGTGATCCGGCGAGTAATGCTTACCTTATGTTTGCCGCTTACCTGATGGCTGGTCTTGACGGTATCGCCAACAAGATCGATCCGGGTCCCGCGATGGACAAGGATCTCTACGATCTGCCGCGTGAGGAAGTCAAAAACATCCCGACAGTTTGCTCCAGCCTGGACCAGGCGCTCGCAGCACTGGACGCTGACAGGGGTTTCCTGAAAGCCGGCGGTGTTTTTGATGATGACCTGATTGATGCGTATATCGAACTCAAGATGGAGGAGGTCACGCGTTTCCGCATGTCGACCCATCCGGTTGAGTTTGACATGTATTATTCTATATAAAGAGGAGCTGTCAGCCGGCAGTTCCACGGAAATCGGCACGCCCCGGGAATGCGGGGCGTTGCTGTCCGGCATGTAACTGGAGTCTGTCGATGAACATTGCAATTCTGAATAAAATCCCGCTGATCACCCTGGCATTTTTATTGGTCTCGGCCACGCCACTGATGGCGCAGGTGTACAAAATTGTCGATAAGGACGGCAATGTGACCTACACCGACCGGCCACCGGCGGACGGTTCCCCTCCGATCGAACTGCGACCGATCAGCGTGATCGAAGCGCCGACCTACGAAACGGCGCCCGCAGCCGCAAAAGAGGGCAGTGACGCTGAAGATAGCAAGGAAATGTCGCTCTCGTACCTGCGTAAAAACTACCAGGATTTCGCAATCGTTTCGCCGCAGCAGGAGCAGTCGGTCTGGCGGCCCGATGGTCCCATACCCGTTACCTGGAATACGCAATATGCACTGCAGGACGGGATGCAGGTGACCATATTCCTGGATGGCAAAAAACATTCATCCACCACCCAGCAGATGGTCGTGATGGCCGACCTGGACCGCGGTGAGCACGTCCTGACGGCGGAGTTGCGGGACGCGAAAAACCGGGTCATTGCCAATGCGGCACCGGTCACCTTTTTTGTCCAGCAACCCGGTCTTTATAACCGTGCCCTGAACAACGCCCCGCCCGTGGTCAACCCCAATAACGACGGCTGACATGCTGCCGCTCATGCAATGCTTGATTCCCTCGCAACCGCAGTAATCGAACTGGATGAGCGCGGCTGTGTGCGGGACATGAACTCGGCCGCCGAGCACTGTCTTACAACCGGCAGGGAACGCGTGCACGGCTGGCATCTCAGGGATATCGACGGCATACCGGCTGAATTGTCGGAGGCGGTTTCAGCAACGGCCAGGGAGCAACGTGGCCGTCACCTGAGCGAATGCAGGCTGGCCGGCGGCTTATTAGACTGCACCATTCAACCGCTCCCGGGGCAGGGCATGCTGCTGGAGGTATATGACCTCAAATGGCAACAGCAACAAAACAAGCTGCAGCAGCGCGAGGTTCAGACCGGGATGATGGACCTGCTAAGACGCAACCTCGGGCACGAGATCCGCAATCCGCTCGGCGGTATACGCGGAGCCGCGCAGATGCTGGCCGCGGAGTTGGCGGATCGGGAACTCGGTACGCTGGCCGAGCTGATCATGCGTGAAGTGGACCGCATTGACGAACTGCTGGCGCGGTTCGGACAATCCGAACTCGATTGCAAACCGGTCGATATCCATTTCGTGCTGCATGAAACCACGGAGTTGATACGGATGGAATCCGCCGAAAGTGTCAGGATCATTCAAAATTACGATCCCAGTATTCCGCCTATCCTGGCGGACGCATCGGCGCTGCGGCAGGTTTTTCTGAACCTGCTGAGAAACGCTTTCCAGGCGGGCGCGAGCGAAATTGAAATCCGCAGCCGCATCGATTACGACATTACGTTGCTGCAACCCGGCATGAGCCGGGTCGTGCGCCTGGATATCATGGACAATGGCCGCGGTGTGCCTGCATCCCTGCGCAGCTTACTGTTTATGCCGCTGGTCACCGGCCGGCGGAACGGCACCGGCCTGGGCCTGGCGCTGGCGCAGCAGATTGCGGCTGCCCACAAGGGGCTGTTGACCTATGCGCCGCTTGAGCCCGGCAGCCGCTTCACTCTCAGATTGCCGTTGCAGCGGACCCATGACTGAGCCGGTGCTGGTCTGGGTTGTCGATGACGACGAAGCCATCCGCTTCGTGTTGACACGGGCGCTGAACCGTGCCGGCTACGTGACGGAAAGTTTCGGCAGCGTGGCAGCCGTTACCAGCGCGCTCGATGGGTCCAAACCGGCCGTAATCATTACCGATATCCGTTTACCGGACGCCGATGGCCTGAGCGTTTTAGCGGCCCTGCAGAAGCGTCAATTGGAAGTTCCGGTGATCGCCATGACGGCGTTCTCCGACCTGGACCAGGCGGTCACCGCCTTCCAGTCGGGTGTATTCGATTACCTCTCGAAACCGTTTGACCTCGACAAGGTGCTCGCAGTGGTTGCACGTGCTTGCGCCGTGCCCTCGGCGGCTCCCATCGTCAGGGAAACCGCGCCGGGCAACCCGATGCTCGGCGAGTCGGTGGCCATGCAGGAAGTGTTCCGGACCATCGGCCGTTTGTCACGTTCGACCATCAGCGTATTGCTGACCGGCGAGACCGGCAGCGGCAAGGAAGTGGTCGCCAGGGCGCTGCACCAGCACAGCCCGCGCTCCAAGGGGCCTTTCGTGGCCATCAATACGGCAGCCATCCCGACCGAATTACTGGAATCAGAACTTTTCGGTCATGAGAAAGGCGCGTTTACCGGTGCCCACGCAAGGCGTTCCGGGCGTTTCGAGGAAGCTGCCGGCGGTACGCTCTTCCTGGACGAGATCGGGGATATGCCCCTTTCACTGCAAACGCGCCTGCTCAGGGTTCTGGCCGAAGGTGATTATTACCGCGTCGGTGGCCGCGATCTGCTGCGGGCGGATGTACGGGTGCTGACCGCAACCCACCAGGACCTGCAGAAGAAAATTGCCGATGGCAGTTTCCGTGAAGACCTTTATCACCGTCTGAATGTGATCACGATCGAGTTGCCGCCCCTGCGCGAACGCACCGAAGACATCCCGTTGCTGGCGCGGCATTTTCTGCGCCAGACGGCGGCTGAAATGGGGCTCGAACAGAAGCACCTGATGCCTGAAACCATCCGGGCGCTGCAACAGAAAGCCTGGCCGGGTAATGTCCGCCAGTTGCAGAACCTCTGCCGGCAATTGTGTGTCATGGCGCCCGGTGAGCAGATTCTGCCCATCGACCTGCCCGCCGGATTGCTGGATAGGGACGCCGCGCGCGCATCCAGTGACTCCTGGTCGGAAGCGCTGCAGATTTGGACCCGCAGGGCCCTGTTCAACGGACAGGCCGATCTGATGTCCACGGTTCGTAGCGAATTTGAAAAGGTCCTATTCGATTGCGCACTTGAATATACCGGTGGCAAACGCGTCGAAGCCGCACGCTTACTGGGTCTGGGCCGCAATACGCTGACCCGCAAGCTGAATGAATTTGAAGACCGCGGAACGGGCAGTTCAAAACGCAGTTAAACAGGCGAGTTAAACAGGCGGCGGCACCCGCAGGCTGAAGGTTACCGGACCGTCATTGACAAGGCTGACCTGCATACTGGCTCCGAACTCGCCGGTGGGGACATCGACAAGTTCACGCCGTGCAGCTTCGAGCAGGTAATCAAACAGTCGCCTGCCATCCGCAGGTTCGGCGGCCTGGGTGAAGCTGGGGCGGTTGCCGGTATTGGTGTTGGCCGCCAGTGTAAACTGCGAAACCAGCAGCAACTGGCCATCTGCCTGCCGCAGGTTCAGGTTCATGCGGCCGTCCTCGTCATCAAATATCCGGTAGTTGAGTATGCGTTGCAGGAGCCTGTCGGACTGGCTTTCGGTATCGCCTTTTTCAACCGCGATGAATGCGAGGATGCCACGGCCGATGGCACCGGTGACCCTCGCCTGCGGAGAATTTCCATTAACAACGACACTGGCTTCCGCTACCCTTTGCAATAATGCAATCATTTAACCATCCTGTCCTGAAAATGCCCGCCGGACTAATGGTAGCATTGACTGATACCGCTATATGAGCGAACACCGATGAAATTACTTGCAATTCGGGCTGTGATGCGTGTTTTGAGCTGGGTCACGCCACGCGCGGCCGAATATCTTGCCCCGCCGCTGGCCGCAATTGTCTGGTATACGGTACCGCGAATGCGGCGTGTCACGCGTCTGAACCTCAGAGCAGTGTATCCGCAGATGGAAGCAGAACGGCGCAAGCAGATCGGCCGGGCCGCCATGACGCACTATGTCAAAGGCATCTTTGAAGCCGGCATGTTGTGGAACTGGCCGCTGGAACGCCTTTACCCGCTGTTCGATGAAGTGCAGGGTATGGAGCAGGTCGAGGAACTCGTCAAGGCGGGCAACGGCCTGATCGTGGCCGCGCCCCATTATGGTTCCTGGGAGATGCTGAACCTGTTTCTGCACAGCAAGGGCAAGGCAGCCGTGCTCTACAAACCGAGCAAGCACCCCGACGTCGATGCCATGCTGTTACAGAAACGCGCCCGCGCCGGCGCTGAAATGGTCCCCGCAACCGGCAAGGGTATCAAACGCATGTACCAGTTGCTCAAGGACGGTTATTTTGTCGCGCTGCTGCCCGACCAGGAGCCAACCGGAGGCAGCGGCCAGTTCGCACCGTTTTTTGGCATCGAGGCCCTGACCGGTGTGTTGTTGCCGCGTATGGCCCAGCGCACCGGCGCGCCGGTCGTATTTGCGGTCTGCGAGAGGCGCAAGGGGGGGCGCTACCGTGCACACCTGTTCAAAGCCGGCCCAGCGCTTTACAATGAAGACATGCGCGAAGCGCTGACAGAGGTCAATCGCTGCATAGAGCGCTGTATCGAAGTGGATACAGAGCAGTACCTGTGGGCCTACAAGCGCTTCAGAAATCGGCCGGAAGGCGAAAAATCGTTCTACAAAAATTAAAACCCTGGCCGTTTTGGGACCTGACTTCACTGGTTTCTGCGGCGATCAATTGAAGTCAGGATTGATTTGGGTCAAATGGCTTTGGCATCCCCGGGATTAAAGTGATGCAGGGAGCTTAACGACATGACATCTGCCTCGAAACAGTTATCACAACCCAGGACCGTCAACGACTTGATCAGGCAGATGGAAGCCCTGCGCCTGATGATTGGGAAGCGCGCGGAGCAAAACCGGAAGTCATTGCAGGGATTGCCACCTCTGCGATTGCCAAGTGCGGAAAACCTGCTGCATTACCTTGCCCTGCGGCGCGAAAACCTCAAACCACTTCAAGACAGGCTGGCACGCCTGGGCCTGTCTTCGCTTGGCAGGGCGGAACCGCATGTCATGGCGACCATCAATGCGGTCATCCACAACCTTTACCTGCTAAGCGGTCAGGCAAAAGCCGCCGATTTTCCGGCAATCAGCAGAGCCTTCGATGCAGGCGCCGATTGCCTGGAACGCAACACCCTCGCGCTGTTCGGTGATCTTTCGGGGAACCGCAGGGCACACATCATCGTGACCATGCCGGTCGAAGCCGCAGACGATTACCTGATGGTACATGAGCTCCTCAAAGGCGGTATGAATTGCATGCGTATCAATTGCGCGCATGATTACCCTGAAATCTGGTCGAGGATGATCGATACCCTGCGAAATGCCGAACAGTCGACCGGCCGGTCCTGCCGGATTCTCATGGACCTCGCTGGCCCGAAACTGCGGCTTGGTCCGATGGAGACCAAGCGGGCAGTCCTCAAGATCAGCCCATTGCGCGCGGCCGATGGCATACTCCTGCGCCCGGCGCGGATCTGGTTGACCCCGGCCAAAACGGCTTTTTCCGAGATGCCGGCGGCAGAAGCGACTTTCGCCCTCGACCGGGGCTGGTTGGAAGGCTTGAAAGTGGGCACTAAAATCGGCGTTCTCGATGTTCGCGGATTGAGGAAAAGTTGGCGTATCAGGGAGGTGCGCGAAGACGGTTGCTGGGCTGAATGCAAAAAGACCGTTTACGTGGCCAATGGCACCGTCCTGATGAGGCCGGAACAAAAAGGCATCCCTGCCGCGGAAACCGAAATCACGGGCATGGCGCCGGAGGACAGCGTCTGCCTGATCCGCAAAGGCGATACATTATTCATCTCGGCCAAGGTCGAACCCGGCAAAACGGCATTCCACGACGGCAATGGTGAATTGCTCAATCCAGGCAGGGTTACGCTGGCGATCCCCGAGGTCTATCGTGATGCCCGCCTCGGTGAACCGATATTTTTTGACGATGGCCGTATTGGCGGCATCATCGAGAAGCGCAGCGCGGACCAATTGCAGGTTCGTATCACCCATACCCGGAAAACGGTGGAAAAGCTGGAGGGTAACAGGGGCGTCAATCTGCCTGACACCAAGCTGAAACTGGCCGCCCTCAGCATCAAGGACCTGCAGGATCTCGAGTTCGCAGTGCGCCACGCCGACATGGTTGGCCTGTCATTTACCAATGATCCCGATGACGTCCGCGCCTTATACCAGCACCTGCAAAAACTTGACCGTCTGGACATGGGCGTGATCCTGAAAATCGAGACCAAGCGGGGGTTTGCCAACCTGCCCGCCATCCTGCTTGAGGCCCTGAAATTTCCGGCTTGCGGTGTCATGATCGCACGCGGTGACCTGGCCGTGGAATGCGGTTTTGAACGTCTATCCGAGGTCCAGGAGGAAATCCTGTGGGTTTGCGAGTCGGCGCACGTGCCCGTGGTCTGGGCGACCCAGGTACTGGAGGGTCTGACCAAGCAGGGTCATGCATCGCGAGCCGAAATCACGGATGCGGCCATGGCGCAGGAAGCGGAGGCCGTGATGCTGAACAAGGGTGACCACGTCATCGAAGCGGTGAAAATGCTGGACGGTATCCTCAGGCGTATGCAGGGACATCACCGCAAGAAACGTTCCATCATGCGGAAATTGCGCGTGGCCTCGGACTTTCACAGGAAAACTCCCCGTAGCTGACGCGCAGTTTTTCTCTGACAGCCAGGTTTAACCCCAGGTTTAACGCGCACAGCCTGGATGATTCAGCTTGTCTGGGCAGTCAGTACCAGGCGTAACAGACTGTTGAGCGATTCTCTCTGGGGGGCGCTCAGGCTTTCGAGCGCACACGTCG
Organism: Lysobacterales bacterium; assembly: GCA_041306925.1. GTDB lineage: Bacteria > Pseudomonadota > Gammaproteobacteria > Xanthomonadales > SZUA-36 > SZUA-36. Next base: position 12,118 of record JBFZEL010000399.1, on the reverse strand, counting down.
CCGTTTCGAACCGCGCTTCGGTCGCTTGTTCAACCAGGTTGAGCCCCTTGTTGGTCAGTTGCACCAGCACCCGGCGCCCGTCGTTGTGGTCCTTGATCCGGCGCACCAGCTTGTCCTCTTCCAGGTGGTCAATCCGATTGGTCATTGCGCCGGATGTGAGCATGTTGGCTGTGGCCAATTCGGTGGCGGCCATGATAAAGGGCTTACCCTGGCGTCTGAGCGTCGACAGGACATCGTATTGCCACCAATGCAAATCAAATTCCTGCAATGTCGCTGCGGTCTGATTCCCCAGGATCTTTGCCAGTGTCTGGATACGCAGTACCACTCCCATCGGTTCGGTGTTGAGGTCGGGTCGCTGCACGTTCCATTCGTTCTGAAGGTCATCGATGATGTCTTTTATCATGACGTGGAGTATAACCTTTTTCCCAAATACGTTAAATATCTTCATGTCAAGGTAATAGTGAATTGGGCCGTTCCTGGCGGCCGATGTGACTGTCCAGTATGGCGTGACAGGCATGCATGATTGCGCCGCTGACTACCTGGCGGGCCGTGCTTTCTGAAGAAGTTCGGCCTGGATAAATACGAATGACTATTTCGCAGCATTAATCTTGACATAAAGATAAAAAGGATTTTTAATTCGAGTCGAGGATCTTTTACCTCAGATTGGAGAAGTAAAAATGGCGAGTAAACGCGGACCGAAGGACACGGATTTTGATTCGGATTCTTTTGATGACTTCGACGACTTTGAAGATGAACTGGACGATGATCTGGACAACGTCAAGCACTTGTCAAAGGATTTTTACAGCGCCGACTGGGAAGATCCAGACGAATCTGATTATCGTTTTAGCACCCGGCGCAAGATTGAGCGAAGAAAAGAACTAAAGGATCTGTATTCCGAGCTTGAAGACACCGACGAACTTGATTTTGGCAAAGATTGGTAGGCTTGAGCCGTTAGTTTCAATTCTCTGATGCCACCGGGACGCGCTACGCGCCCCGGTGGTTCTGGCAGTCATGTTGTTTAGATAGCAATGGTCAAACGCGGGTGGCAGCACGGGCTGGCGCCGCCGATCAGAAATCCCGGGATTCGCTGGACGGTTGCGGTTCGCTTGTGCCTCGTTGGCGCCTCATATGAAGGTCGCGCTTACCTGGAATAACCGTTCCACGGCATGGATTTGCTTCTTGTCAGGTACAAAAAGGAGCACGTGGTCGTGCTCCTCTATCAGGGTGTCGTGGTGGGCGATAATAACGTCCTCGCGTCTTACGATACCGACGATGGTGGTACCCTCGGGCAGGTCCAGTTCTTCAACGGAGCGTCCGACGACCCTGGACCTGCGCCGGTCACCCAGTGCGATCGCTTCGATTGCCTCGGCGGCGCCGCCCCGGAGCGAATGCACACGCACGATACTGCCGCGGCGAATGTGCGCGAGCAGCGAGCCAATGGTGATCTGCTGCGGTGAGACGGCGATATCAATCGTGCCGGACTCCAGCAGGTCGACATAGGATGGCCGGTTGATAATGGCAATGACCTTCTTCGCCCCCATGCGCTTGGCCTGCAATGCGGACAGGATATTGGCCGCGTCGTCATTGGTCAGTACACAGTAAACGTCGGTGTTTTCCACCGATTCTTCCCGCAACAGGCTGGCATCGGTGCAGTCCCCGACCAACACGATGGTCTTGGACAATTCCTCGGCGATCGCTTCGGCCCTGACCGGGTTGCGTTCAATAATTTTGACGTGATGGTCACGCTCCAGCTTCTTTGCGAGGTTTTTACCGATATTACCGCCACCAGCCAGGATGACACGCCGGATCGGGCGGTCGATGGGTCTGAGCTCCTTCATCACCGCAGGGATGTTGCGTGTTGCGGCGAGGAAAAAGACGATATCGTTTTCCTCGATGACGGTGCTGCCCTCCGGCAAAATCAATTTGCCACTGCGGTAAATGGCTGCCAGGCGCGCTTCTGAACGGCCGTGCATGTGTTGTGCCAGCGTGTAAAGCTTCTGTCCTATCAGCAAGCCGCCGGTTTCCGCCTGGGTGGCTACAAGTTGCGCCTTGCCGTCTGCGAAATCCATGACCTGCAGCGTACCCGGGTACTCAATCAGGCTGGCGATATATTGCGTCAACAGTAATTCGGGGCTGATCAAAACATCTACAGGTGAATGTTCCCGATGAAACAATTCAGTTCGGTCGGTGTAGGCGTTTGCGCGCACACGCGCAATGCGGGTCGGGACGTTGTACAGCGTATAGGCAATCTGGCAGGCGACCATGTTGACTTCATCCGAGCTGGTCAACGCGATGACCAGGTCCGCATCCTCGATACCGGCCCGTTCCATCACCTTTGGATGGGAAGCGTGCCCCAGCACGCTGCGGATATCCAATTGATCCTGGAGTTCCTTGAGTCGCCGCTCGTCCTTGTCAACGATGGAGATGTCATTGTCTTCATGCACCAGCGCGCTTGCCACCGTGGAACCAACCTGGCCGGCGCCGAGAATAACTATTTTCATGGGTTGTTTACCAATTTCGGATCAATACCAAGAGACCTGAGCTTACGGTACAGATGGGTTCTTTCCATGCCCACCGAGTCGGCAAGTTTGCCGACGCTGCCGCCGGCCTTTTTCAACTGGTAGGTCAGGTAGTCGCGTTCAAATTGTTCACGGGCTTCGCGCAGTGGCAGGTCAAACAGACCGGCGTCATATAGCACCTCGTGACCGCCGGCCGCGTTGTCCATGCTGGCGGCGCTCTGGCTCAGGGCCTCATCAACTTCCTGCGCCGAAACCTCCCCCTCCCGACCGAGCACCAACAACCGCTGAACCAGGTTGCGCAACTCGCGGACATTGCCTGGCCAGCTGTGGTTGCGCATCCGGTTCTGCACGGACACTGAAAAAGAACGGTACGGCAGGTTTTCATGGTTGGAAAACCAATCGGAAAAATACCTGATGAGTTCAGGAATATCCTCCGGCCGCTCACGCAGGGCGGGAACTTTTAACGGCAGCACATTAAGGTGGAAGTACAAGGGGCCGGGCAGACGCTTATCCTTGACCAGTTGTTCCAGGTTGTCGCTGGCGCTGCAAATGACCCGAAACCCCAATGGCTTCAGACCGGTGCCACCCTCGGGTGTATAGCCTTTTGCTTCGATTGCGTTGCTGAGCAGTTCGAGGGTGTTCAGGGGCAATCTCTGCAACTTCGGTATGAACAGTACTCCGCCGGCTGCATTATCCAGTAGGCCCTCGACATTCTGACCGTTCGCTACGGAGCCAAACAGGTAACTGCGGGCGCTTTCGCCGCTTGCCTGGCTGTGGTCCAGCGTCAGCATTGCACCACCGGAGGACGACAGGTGGTGGATGTACCGGGCCAGCGTTTCGCGGCCGCTGCCACTCTCCCCGGTGATCATAACGGGTGACGCATTGTTGGCGGCCTGTTTTGCACTGTTACGCAGCAGTTGCATGACCGGGCTGTTGCCGAGCGGTTCCAGCAGCTGTGCCCGGTGTCCGGCTGACTCCGGCGCCCTGGCGTGTGGTCTCGATTCCAGCGCTTTGCGCACCGTTGCCAGCAGCTTGGCCAGCGACAGTGGTTTCTGGACAAAGTCGAAAGCCCCCAGCCGGGTGGCTTCGACGGCGGTTTCGAGCGTGCCGTGACCTGACATGATCACCACCCGGGCTTCGAGGCTGCCGGTAGAAGACCACTCCTTGAGGAGTGAAATACCATCGATATCCGGCATCCAGATATCCAGCAGAACCAGGTCCGGCTTCTGCCGCGCATAGATCAGACGGGCATTTTCCCCATCTTTCGCAACCTGTACTGAATAACCCTCATCTTCAAGAATTTCCTGAACGAGCTGGCGAATGTCGGGCTCGTCATCAACGACCAGAACTTGGGCAAGAGACATAGTTGCATACTGATGTGGTAAGGAAGCAACAGAATACCCCAATGGGCCGACGAGTCAACTGTAAAAATGGCTTGCAACAGCGGACGGCCCAATCGGCGGACGGTTGCCGGATGACGCAAAAAGGATGGCAATAAAGATGGTTCCCGCCGGGGCGGGAACCGCATTGGGGATCGGATAGTGTTCCCGCTTAGCGGGCAGAGATGTCCTGCGCCGAGGACTCCTTGGCTACCAGGAAGTCCACTACTTTCAGCATGGCGTCAAAATCCTTCACGTCCTTATTGCTCGCAACCCTGTATTTACGGTTGACGACCAGGCTGGGTGTGCCGGTGATGCCGAAAAGCTGCACATCGTGCTGGCTCTTACGCAGCTGACTGTCGGCAGCGAACGATTGGTAATTCGCGATGAAGGTCGCTCTTTCAACGCCCAATCCCGAGTAGAAATCCGCCAGGTCTTCAAGGCTTCGAAATTGCTTTCCCTGCTTCCAGATGGCGTCCATCATGGCGGCATGGCTCTTGTCCGCAATGCCCATCATCTCCGCGGTGATATAGGCGCGGGCCAGCATTTCCCAATCCTTGCGGCCAAACACAACCCCGATACGGTCAAATATGACGTTGTCAGGTTTTTTCTCGTTCCAGCGGTCCAGGTAGGGTTCAAAGGTATTGCAATGGGAACAGGCGTAGCTGAAGAGTCCGGTGACTTCGACCTTGCCTGAACCGGCTGCTGTCGATGCCTGGTCTATTTTGTAATAATGCACGCCTTCCTTGTATGGCTCGTCCTGCGCCATGCTCAACTGGGCACCAAGCAGCAGGCTCAACGCAAGCAACATTCTTTGTATCATTGTAACCATCTCCACGTATTAAACTTGTGATTGACTGACCACAGCCGGTGTCCATTGTTCCGCCCGCTGGTCCGGGTCTATTCTTCCACCCTGTACAAACCCTGGATATAACTGGCCACCGCCTTGATTTCCGCATCGGTCAGCCGATGCGCCACATCGGTCATGATATTGCTGCTGGAATCGTCGGCGCCCCAGGTCGTGCCGGCGCGGAAGCCGTTCAGCATTTTTTCAGTATAGACGCTGTGCTGTCCGGCAAGCTGGGGATAGCCGGAAAGCGGGTTGCCTTCACCTGCGGGCCCATGGCAGGCCATGCAGGCGGGAACATCGGTCGCGGCATTGCCACCCCTGTACAGCAGTTCGCCACCCTGGCGCAGGGCTTCATCGGTCAAGCCAGGACTGGCAGTCTGACTGGAAAAATAAGCCGCGAGGTCAGCCATGTCCTGATCGGTCAGGCTGGTGGCAATGCCGGCCATTTCCGGGACCGCCCGGTCACCGCCCTTGATCAAGCCGAGCTGGCGCTGCAGATAGTCGGCGTGCTGCCCCGCCAATTTTGGCCAGTTCGGAACAACGCTGTTACCGTCTGCACCATGGCATGCTGCGCATACTGCTGCTTTGGCCTGCCCGGCATTCGCGTCACCTGTTGCAAGCGCCGGCAAAGATACCAGCAGCGACAGGCCAATAGCGAATTGCAATAATTGCTTCATTTCGTACTCTCCAGGAATGTTTGCGTACAATGCTCGAAATGGGCGGTTATTATCCCGTTTTAGTCCCTGTCGTTCCAGCGATAAGATCTAAAAACATGAGAAACAGACAATGAAGAAAGTGAACCCCTTCCGCGTCGCGAGCTACGTGCTCAACGCCCATGAACTGAAACAATTGCCAAAGGATGAAGGCATCGAAGTTGCGATTGCCGGCCGGTCAAATTCCGGAAAATCAAGTGCAATCAATACGTTGACGGATCAGAAGTCATTGGCACGCACCAGTAAGACCCCGGGCCGTACACAGCAGATTGTTATTTTCGAACTGGACGAAAAGCGCCGCATTGCCGATTTGCCGGGGTACGGTTTCGCCAAGGTTCCGCTCAAGCTCAGGGAACACTGGCGCAACGTCATGGCGCGTTATTTTCAGACACGCAAGTGTTTGCGCGGTGTCGTGCTGGTCATGGACATCCGTCATCCGATGAAGGAGTTCGACCAGCAAATGCTGGCCTGGTGCGAGGCCGCCGGGGTATCTTGTCACATCCTGCTGAGCAAGGCGGACAAGCTTAAACGCGGACCGGCGCAGTCGGCGTTGCTCAAGGTGCGCAGCGGTTTGCCGGCTATTGCCAGTGCGCAGGTCTTTTCCGCGACCGCTAAGACCGGGCTTGATGAACTGGTGGATAAGCTCAGTGACTGGTATGAGTATGCAGACAAAGAGAGTTAAAATCCGCCGGATGAATTTCGAAAAATACACAGGATGATCAGCATGAGTTTTCCATACACCCGCATGCGCCGTATGCGCGCAGATGATTTCTCCCGCCGCCTGATGCGTGAAACCGTTTTAACACCAGACGACTTTATCTGGCCGGTATTTGTCATTGAAGGCGAACAACGTACCGAAAAGGTGGCGTCCATGCCAGGGGTCGAGCGTATGAGTATTGACCGCCTGCTTTTGCAGGCTGGAGAATGCGTGCGGCTGGGCGTGCCCGCCATCGCCCTGTTCCCGGTGACGGCGCCGGCAGCAAAAACCGCAGACGCCTGCGAAGCCTGGAATCCCGAGGGCCTGGCGCAACGCACGGTGCGTGCGCTGAAAAAGGCCTACCCGCAACTGGGCGTGATGACCGACGTGGCCCTCGATCCCTTTACCAACCACGGCCAGGACGGCCTGATGAACGAGCACGGTTACATCGTCAATGACGAAACCGTCGAAGCCCTGGTCAAGCAGGCGCTCTCACACGCCGAGGCCGGTGCCGATATCGTTGCGCCTTCCGACATGATGGACGGACGCATCGGCGAAATACGCGAGGCCCTGGAGGACGCAGGCTATGTCAACACCCGCATACTGGCTTACTCGGCCAAGTACGCTTCGTCTTTCTATGGTCCTTTCAGGGATGCGGTCGGCTCCGCAGGTGCACTCGGCAGTGGCAACAAATACACCTACCAGATGGATCCGGCCAATAGCAACGAGGCGATTTCCGAAGTGGCGCTGGACCTGGAAGAGGGCGCCGATATGGTCATGGTCAAACCGGGTATGCCGTACCTCGACATCGTGCGGCGCGTCAAGGACACATTTGGCGTGCCGACCTATGTCTACCAGGTATCCGGTGAGTACGCGATGCTGAAAGCCGCATCCATCAACGGCTGGCTGGATGAACGGTCCGTCGTGATGGAGGCCCTGACCGGCATCAAGCGCGCCGGGGCTGACGGCATACTGACGTATTACGCGCTTCAGGCAGCAGCGTGGCTCAGGGACAAGAACTGATCAGGCTGGCCTTGTTCGGGCGACCGGTCAGGCACTCGCTTTCGCCGGTCATACACAAGCGCTTTGCAGACCAGTTTGGCCTGGACATCGATTATCAATGTATCGATACCGGTATTGAGGGTTTTTCAGGGCTGCTGGAGAATTTCCGGCTGGCGGGCGGTAGCGGTTGCAACATCACCTTGCCGTTAAAGCAGGAAGCCTGGCGACTGGCCACGCAGGCGTCTCAAGAGGTCAGTCTCGCGCAAGCGGCCAATACTCTCGTTCACCAACCGGCATCCGGCTGGTTTGCGCACACGACAGACGGAGCCGGACTGTTAGCCGACCTGGTCGAAAATCATGGTATCGAACTGCCTGGCCGACGAATACTGATCCTTGGCGCTGGTGGCGCCACGGCCGGTATACTTGGGCGCTTGCTGGCAATTAACCCTCGCGAAATCATGTTAGTCAACCGAAATCTGCAGCGCGCGAGGGTGCTGTCGGAACGCTTTGGTGCTTTCGGCAAAGTTTCTGTTTCAAGCTGGACCGGGTTACCCCGGCAGGGTGTGTTTGACCTGGTGATCAACGCCACCTCGCTCGGCCACAACGGTGAAATCCCGCCAGTGGAAGCTTCAAGCTTCGCGCCGGGAGGCCTGTGTTATGACCTGAATTACTTCAGGGCCAGCCTGCCGCTGAAGGCGCATTGTGAGGAGACCGGTCTGCCCTATATCGACGGGTTGGGCATGCTGGTGGAGCAGGCAGCAAAAAGTTTCTCTATCTGGACGGGCAAACAGCCAGTGACAGACGCGGTTATCGCAGCGCTCAGGCGGGATATCAACAGCTAACAGGTCTTTATGAAAAAGGAAAAATCACCGGACAAACTGGATCGAATCGTCGCCGATGCCCGGCGCGCTTCCGGCGAACGCGAGCAGGGCTACCGGGCCAGGGCGCTCAGGCTGTACCCCTGGATTTGTGGCCGCTGCGCGCGCGAATTCGACAGGGACAACCTGCAGGAGTTGACCGTTCACCACCGTGACCACGACCACGACAATAATCCGGAGGATGGCAGTAACTGGGAATTGCTCTGCGTTTATTGCCACGATAATGAACATTCCCGCCTTATCGACGCCGTCTACGGGGATATGGCCCCTGCGGAACAGGAAAAAGCCGCCACCTTTAACCCGTTCGCAGATCTCGCCAGCAGGCTCAAAGATAAAAAATAGGCAAGCCAGGCAAACCCTGACTAATTCGTCGCTGCCTGATCAGGGCAGACAAAACAGAAACGACATTTTTTGTTTTACGTCACTTGCAATGATTTGCAGTCACTGAAAATGGTGGACCATCCTGGTAGCGCAGAATCTCCGTATCAATCAGGGTTTCCCTGGATCATGCGGGAAATCAAGCCGCTGGCCCTGTGTATCGCAAGGTTCTCCAGGCATCGTTGATGTTGACAACGGCCTGGCCGAGCAACAGCGCGGGCATCACCATGATCAGTGACTTGAGCAGGAATACCAGCGGTAAACCACCCGCTTCCCGCGAGGACTCCAGCAACTTCCAGGAATAGGCGACATAGGGCCAGGCAATGACGAGGGTAAAAACGCACAGCGGCACGAGCAGCATCAGGCTTCCCAGCAGGTCTACCCAGGCCTTGTTTTTTTTCGTCATACGGGCATAAAAGATATCCACGCGCACATGTCCGTCCTGTTGCAGTGTCCATGCTGCAACGACACAGAACACCAGCACGTGAAGATAGGTCAGGATTTCCTGCAGCCAGATCCAGCCCAGGTTGAAGCCATAGCGAAGTATCACGACGACGAAGGTCAGCAACACCATCACGAGGGTCAGCCAGGAGACGGCTTTGCCGCACATCGCAATGAAATTGCGCAAGGCGGAGAAGTTTGCCGGTGCCGCTGCCGCAGGAGTTTCTACCATTCTTTGACTTTCCAGTAGATCGGTTGCACCGGGTTCAGCTTGCGGTCGGATTCGCGCAGCTCAAGTTCACCGTCGCCGTCCTCATCGAGGTAATAATAAGGGGGTCCCTTCAAGGGGGTGATCTTCACCATGTAGACACGGCCGTTCTGGAAATATTCTTCGACCCTTTCACCTTCACGCTCGGTGATCACCACGCTGGGTTCGATTTCCTCACCTTTCACCTTGGGTGGAATCGGCGGGATGGGCGGTGGTGCGGCGGGGTCCGTGCCCTGTTCGGTCTCCTGTTGTGCCAGCGCAAGTCCGCAAGTCAGTGCACCGGCAGTCAACAGGCTTACCCATCTGAATTTCATTGGCTTAGCTCCAGCAACGGCAAAGTGATCATGTTGGTAAACCCGTTCTTATATACTCTCAGCATAACAGACCCTAAACGCTGAATCTGGACGTATTGTTGCATGAGCGCTAAAAATATTCTCTACCTGGTCGATGGTTCATCCTATCTCTACCGGGCCTTCCATGCATTACCCAACCTGACCAATTCGGCGGGTGAGCCGACAGGTGCGCTGCTGGGAGTTGCGAACATGCTGCGCCGCCTGCTGAACGATGCCGGGCCGGAAAATATCGCCGTGGTTTTTGATGCCAGGGGCCCGACGTTCCGTCACGAGATGTACGCACAATACAAGGCCAACCGCCCGCCGATGCCACGCGAACTCAGTCAGCAGGTGGAATCGATTCACACCATAGTCCGTCTGCTGGGCTTGCCGCTGATCCAGGTCCCGGGTGTCGAAGCTGACGATGTTATCGGTACGCTGGCGAAACAGGCCGCCGCGAGCAACATGGACTGCGTGATCTCCACCGGCGACAAGGATATGGCGCAGTTGGTCAATGACCACGTATCACTGGTCAATACGATGACCGACACGCACATGGACGCCGCTGGCGTGGTAGAAAAGTTTGGTGTGACACCCACCCAGATCGTGGACTTCCTGGCCCTGACCGGTGACAAGACCGATAACATTCCGGGGGTGGAGAAGTGTGGTCCGAAAACCGCCGCCAAGTGGCTGAATGACTGGCATGATCTTGAAGGCGTGATGGCCAATGCTCCGGAGGTGCAAGGGAAAATTGGTGAGTACCTGCGTGCGGCGCTGGCAACCCTGCCGCTTTCGCGCAAGCTGGCGACCATCCGCGTCGACCTGGACCTGGGTCTGGATTGCAAACAGCTCAAGCGCGATGCCGTTGATGAAGCGGCCCTGCGCGCGTTTCTGCAGCACAACGAGTTCAACAGCTGGCTGCGGGAGATGGAATCAGACAAAACTCCGCAGGTATCGAGGACAGAACCGGACTACACCACGGTCATGGACATGGCGACTTTCAAAAAGTGGCTGGAGAAACTGCAACAGGCCGGGCTGATCGCATTCGATACCGAGACCACCAGCCTGGACCCGATGCAGGCCGAACTGGTGGGTTTGAGTTTCGCCGTCAACGAATTTGAAGCGATCTATGTCCCGGTAGGCCACGATTACCCGGGTGTGCCCGCGCAACTCGACCGCGCCACCGTGCTGGAGGCTCTCAGACCGCTGCTGGAGCGTGATTCGCTGAAAAAGGTGGGTCAGCACATCAAGTACGACATGAACGTCCTGTCGCGTTATGGCCTGGCGGTGCGGGGTGTCGCCTATGACACGATGCTGGAGTCCTATGTCCTCAACAGCACCGGCAGCCGTCACGACATGGATTCACTGGCGCTCAAATATCTCGGTTACAAGACCACCCATTACGAGGATATCGCCGGCAAGGGGGCCAGGCAGATTTCGTTCAGCCAGGTGTCGATCGAGGACGCCGGTTTCTATGCGGCCGAAGACGCTGACATCACCCTGCGTCTGCATCGCCACCTTTGGCCGAAATTACAGGCCGATCCCGCGCTGGCCAGGGTGCTGGTTGAGATCGAAATCCCATTGATACCGGTCCTGGCGCGGATGGAGCAGGCCGGTGTACTGATCGATGGTAACAACTTGCGGCAACAAAGCTTTGAACTGGCCAGGCGTATGCAGGAACTGGAGGCGGAGGCGCATGCGGTCGCCGGTCAGCCGTTCAACCTCGAATCGCCCATGCAACTGCAGCAAATCCTGTTTGAGAAACTGCAACTGCCGGTCATCCGGAAAACTCCAAAAGGTCAGCCATCCACGGCCGAAGATGTGCTGACTGAGCTTGCTGAAAAATACGAACTGCCGAGACTGATCCTGGAAAACAGGACCATTTCCAAGCTCAAGTCGACCTACACCGACAAACTGCCGGAGCAGATCAACCCTTTTACCGGCCGGGTCCACACCTCCTATCACCAGGCGGTCGCTGCAACCGGCAGGTTGTCCTCCTCCAACCCCAACCTGCAAAACATTCCCATACGCACGCCGCAGGGGCGCAAGATCCGCACGGCTTTCATCGCACCGCCGGGCAGCGTGATACTGGCTGCGGATTACTCGCAGATCGAGTTGCGCATCATGGCGCACCTCTCCGCTGACAAGGGACTGCTCAAAGCGTTTCACGACGGTGTCGACGTCCACCGGGCGACGGCGGGCGAGGTGTTCGGGGCGGACTATGAAAAGGTCACTGACGATCAACGCCGTGCGGCCAAAGCAATCAATTTCGGACTGATGTACGGCATGTCGGCCTTTGGTCTCAGCCGTCAACTGGATATCAGCCGCCCCGAGGCACAGGAATACATGGATACCTACTTTTCCCGTTACCCCGGTGTCCGGACTTTCATGGAGCAAACCCGCGAACAGGCCCGTGAACAGGGCTATGTCGAAACCCTGTTTGGACGCAGGCTGTATTTGCCTGAAATCAATGCCGGCAACATGATGCGGCGCCAGGGCGCGGAACGGGCCGCCATCAATGCGCCGATGCAGGGTACGGCGGCCGATATCATCAAGATCGCGATGATCAGGGTGGATAACTGGCTACAGGTTGAGAAACCGGGGGCGAGGCTGGTCATGCAGGTACACGATGAACTGGTGCTGGAAGTGGAAGAGAAGCAG
>JBFZEL010000398.1:0-5739 GCA_041306925.1 Lysobacterales bacterium | reverse complement strand
GCGCGTGGCTGGATCCCATGCGTAATGGCGTTTTCCAACAAAGGCTGCAGGGTCAACGGCAAAACCGAAGCGCCTGCCGGCAGTTCGCTGACCCGCCACTCGACCTGTAGCCGGTCACCGAGCCGGCGCTGCTCCATCTGCAGGTATCTCCGGGCCAGGTCCAGTTCCTCTGCCAGGCTGATCAGGCTGTCCGCCCGGCGCATGCTGCCGCGGAACAGATCGGCCAGGTCCTCGATGGCGCGTTCGGCACTGAGCGGTTCCTCGGGGATGAGACTGGCAATGGTATTGAGACTGTTGAACAGAAAATGCGGACGAATCCTGGCCTGCAACGCCTGCACCCGCGCCTCCGACTGCGCCAGCACCTGCGCCCTCCACTGGGCGCGTATAAACAGGTAACGCAACAGTGCCGCGCCAACCAGGGCCACGGCCAGCACGCTTTGCCAGACAAATACTGCAAAGTTCTGCCGGCCCGGCCCGGCCCCCAGCACCGTACCGATGATGCCCGTGAAATAGCTGAATGCCAACGCCGCCAGGACCGCCGCAAGCCAGCTCCCAAGCCAGGCGCCACGCGCCGTAAGCCAGCCAAGCCACGCCCTGCTGATACATACACCCAGCGCCGTAACCAGCGCCAGGAGCTGCGCGTACAGCGAGGCCGCGCCCAGCCATAACAGGCTGAATTCGCGCAATGCGCCAACCGCCATGAGCAATACCGAGACCTGGGTCACGGCCATGACCACCAGCAGTAAACGCCAGCGGCAAAACGAAGGCGGATACACGCCGCCCGAACCGTTGATGTCCTGCCTGCTGTTCACGCTCTGCATTGTTTGCTGCATGGGACCATGGCCGGCCTGGTCAGCTGAACAGGCCCTGCATCCAGCGCCCGATATCGTTGATTTCCGGTTGTGAAACCGAATGGGGAATGGGGTAACTGCGCCATTCGACCGGCCATGCCCCGGCCTGCAGCGCGGAGCGGACGTCCTGGCCAAGGAAATATGGCACCACCGGGTCATGGGTTCCGTGTCCGAGAAAGACCGGCGTCTCCGCGTTGGCTTTGGAAAACTCACTTTGCAGTCTTTCGGGAAACAGCAGGTAGGACGACAGGGCCATGATACCCGCCAGCTTTTGCGTATGGCGCAAGCCGACATGCAGCGCCACGGCACCACCCTGGGAAAAGCCCGCCAGTATGATCCTGGATGACGGTATGCCGCGTGCAACCTCGTGGTCGATCAGCGCCCTGACCTGGTCGGCGCTGTGGCGTATGCCGCCCTCGTCCTGCCCCCGGCTGGCGCTGATCTCGACGATGTCATACCAGGCGCGCATGACCGCCCCGCCGTTGATGGTAACCGGCCGCAGCAGCGCGTGCGGGAAGATGAAACGGACCGCGGTTCGGGGTGCCAGGCCGAGGTACGGGACGATCGGTTCAAAATCATGACCATCGGCGCCGAGGCCGTGCAGCCAGATGACGGAATATGACGGGTTGCCCGAGGTGGTTACTTCCACGTAGTCCAGCAGTTCCCCGGCGTTTTTATCGTGTACTGAATTGATGCTTTCCATGGCGTATAGTGTAGCAGTCAATCAACCGGGATTTGCGCACCGATGCAAACTGTGAAAACCAACTTGCTTATATTGATCTGTATTACATTGCTGGGAGCCTGCGGGCTCAAGGGACCGCTTTACCTGCCGGAAGAACAACCGGCAAGCGGACCGTCGGCGCAAGACAAGGATGCTGAAGAGGCAAAGGCAAAGGAGAAAAAGAACGACACCGGCAAACTGCCGGTAACCCGCCAATAATGTCGTTCACCTTCCACAAAATGCATGGGCTGGGTAATGACTTCGTCGTGCTGGATTTGCGTCAGCAGGATTTGCCCCTCGATGCAAACCTTGCGCGATCGCTGGCGAACCGTCACACCGGTGTCGGTTGCGACCAGATCATGGTGCTGCGCCGGCCGCCGGATAAACGCCAGCTTGCGGCGTTTGAAATCTGGAATGCGGATGGCACCCGGGCCGAACAATGCGGCAATGGCGTGCGCTGCCTGGGGCGTTATCTGCAGATGCACGGGGACACGCCCGCAGGCCCATTTGAACTGGCGGGTCCCGCCGGCGTCAGCAGGATCGAATGCCTCGACGACGGCATGGTGCGGGTCGATATGGGCGCGCCCGTATTTGCTCCACAACGGGTCCCAATCCTGCTGGAACCTGTCGGTGGCTGGTACCCGCTGGAAATTGACGGACAGCAGTTGAGGCTCGGAGCGGTGTCGATGGGCAATCCACACGCTTTGCTGGTGGTCGATGATATCGACAACACGGACGTAGCCAGGCTGGGCGCCGCCATCGGGGGGCACCCCGTTTTCCCGCAGGGTTGCAACGCGGGCTTTGCGCAAATCGTGGATCGGGGCAATATCCGCCTGCGTGTGTTCGAGCGCGGCGGCGCCGGCGAGACCAGCGCCTGCGGCTCCGGATCCTGCGCCGCCATGAGCATTTTGCGCAGGGCTGACCTGTTAGATGTCACAGTGCGCATTGACCAAAAAGGTGGTAGCCTTATAGTATCTTGGACGGGCGGAGAGGCATCCGTCATCATGACGGGGCCAGCAACTCATGTTTACACAGGGATATATCAATGAGTGATGATATCAGGACGATGGAGGAAATCGTTTCCAGGCATCTGCGGCAACACCCTGATTTCCTGGAACGTCAGCCCGCACTTCTCAGGCACCTGGAGTTGAGCCACTCCAGCGGACCCGCGGTTTCATTGATCGAAAGACAGGTGCAATACCTTCGCCAACAGAACGAAGCCCTCGAACAACAACACAACCAGCTGATGCAAATCGCCTCGGATAACGAGAAACTGATGTCCCGCTTACACCGGCTGACACTCGAGTTGATGTCGATGGGCGATCTGGCATCGTTCTTCGACACGCTGAGCGGGGCCCTGCTGAACGAGTTCAAGGCCGATATCCTCAACATCACCCTGTTCGATCTGAAAATTGAAGCCGGGCCAAAAACGCCGCTGTTTCGCGCCCGCCGCGAAGATCCCGAGATACAGCAATTCCAGGACTACCTGGACAAGGGTCACACGATCTGCGGCCGTCTGAACCACAACAAGCGGGATTTCCTGTTCGGCTCCCGCGCCCAGTGGGTGCAATCCATGGCGCTGGTGCCCATGGGCCAGGATGGCATGCTGGCCATCGGCAGCTGTGACCCGGCGCGTTTTTACCCGGGCATGGGGACCCTGTTCCTCGATCTGCTGGCCAATGTTGTCACCAGCCGCCTGGCGCTGGAGACCCCGGCACAACAACGCAAGACAGCATAAACCCCAGCGCAGGCTGCAGCGGCGCCTGATGCGGGTGTAAGCTGAGCGGGTATGCAAACCCACGTTAACCAATTTTTTGCCTACCTGGAAAACGAACGCGGCCTGTCCGCACGCACCCTTGCTGCCTACCGGCGCGATCTCGACCAGTTGCTGCAGTTCCTCAAGGCGGATGCGATTGACGATCCGCGGCAGGTCACCCAACACCATATCCGTGCCTGCATTGCCCAAAGACACCGGCAGGGTCTCGGCGGCAAATCACTGCAGAGAATGTTGTCCGCCGTGCGCAGCCTGTTCCGCTGGATGCTGCGTGAAGGGCTGGCAGAGCACAACCCGGCAACCCCGGTCCGGGCGCCCAGGAGTCCGCGGCACCTGCCCGCTACGCTGGATGCCGACAGCATCGGCCAGTTGCTCGAAATACCCTGCGACACACCGCTGGCGATTCGTGACAAGGCCATCATGGAATTGTTTTATTCATCCGGCCTGCGTCTGTCGGAACTCGCCGGTCTGCGCTGGGAACAGCTCGATCTCGGCTCGGGCATGGTGACGGTGACCGGCAAGGGCAACCGCACGCGCATGGTGCCGGTCGGCCGCATGGCATCCCAGGCCTTGCTTGAATGGCGTAAAAACCGCGGTGCGTTTGCGTCGTTCGAGCAGCCATGCGTGTTTGTCAGCCAACGCGGCACACCGATATCCACCCGCACCATCCAGTCGCGCATCCGTTACTGGGCAAAACGCCAGGGCATCCCGCAAAACATTTACCCGCACCTGTTGAGACATAGCTTCGCCAGCCACCTGCTGGAATCGTCCGGGGACCTGCGCGCGGTGCAGGAACTGCTGGGCCACGCCGACATCTCCACGACCCAGATATATACCCACCTCGATTTCCAGCATTTGGCCAAGGTCTATGACAGGGCGCATCCACGGGCAAAAAAGAAATGACGGAACCAGCGGAGCTTCAGCACTGGCGCATCAGCATTCAATCAATTCACTCGGTCAATCAACCATAACAGGCCGTTGCAGCGAGAATTAATGGCCAATGATTCCTTGCAAAGCTATGATCTCGATACCCGTCGGTATATTTATAACCACCTGGAGACATATTGAATGAAATACCCAACACGTTATTTTGCCTGTGCAACAGCCGGGCTCCTGACTGCCTTTGCCACCCCTGCCATGAGCGCCAACGTACCGGATAACGCCATCTCTGCCTGCATGGCGGCCGTCAATTCAAACTACGGCGGTAACGTCAACAATCTCGACGTCGTCTCGTCTGAGTTTTCCCAGGCGAACTCGGAAGTTGTCCTGAATGCCGATGGTGAGCGCTGGCGTTGCCTGGTATCCAATGATGGCGAGGTCCAGGATCTGAGTGTGCTGAAAAAACATTCTGCAGTGGGTTATGGCGGCCCATCCGGCAGCCCTGGCGGATACGCATTTTCGGGCCGGACCAGTGGTCACTGTAAATTGAAGAACGTGAAAGCGGACAAGGAACTGTACAAGGGCAAATGTTCCATCAAGGAAACGATCAGCAGTTCATCGACAGTGTACGAAATCACCATGGGATCGGCAGAGAGTTTCCTGTTTGCCACTTCCGATGGCAGGACATGGATGAGCGGCCCGGAAAGGGTTCAATTCGAAGACGCTGGAAACACCGGCACTTTCCGTTGGTCTGATTTCAAACTAAAGGTCGAAACGAAATAACTATCTGGCAAGGGACTTAATCCTGCCGAAAGAATTGAAGCGCTGGTAAGACTTCCGCGGAGGGAAATTTTCCGCAAGGTGAAAAAGCCCCGGTCCGGTACCGGACCGGGGCTTTTTTTATTCCTTCTCAAACCACTTGTAAATGACCGCCGCAATGACGGCGCCAATCATTGGCGCAACCCAGAACACCCACAATTGCTGCAGGGGGAGTCCACCCATGAGCAAGGCAGGACCGGTGCTGCGCGCCGGGTTGACCGAGGTGCCGGTGACCGGGATGGCGATCAGGTGGATCAGGGTCAAACCAAGACCAATTGCAATAGGTGCAAAACCCGCCGGGGCCCGTTTGTCGGTGGCACCAAGAATGATCAGCAGGAACATCATGGTCATGACGACCTCGGTGACGAAACCGGACGCCAATGAATAGCCCTGTAGAGAACCCGCACCAAAACCATTGGCGCCCAGTCTGCCGTCGTAACCTTCAGCACCACTGGCGATAAAAAACAACACGGCAGCAGCGACGATAGCACCCAGAACCTGGGCAATCATGTAAGCCGGCACATCCGAGCTTTTAAAACGCCCGGCAACCGTCAAACCAAGCGTAACGGCAGGATTCAGGTGACAACCGGAAATATGGCCAATGGCATATGCCATGGTCAGAACCGTCAGGCCGAAGGCCAGTGCAACACCCGCATATGCAATACCAACATCCGGTGCTGGCGGGCGCCGTACCG